>NZ_JBVJKF010000009.1:77324-259627 GCF_055585365.1 Streptomyces sp. NPDC053432 | reverse complement strand
CGTACCCCCCCCCCCCCCCCCCCCCCCCTCCCCCCCCCCCTTTTTCCCCCCCCCCCCCCCCCCCCCCCCCCCCCCCCCGCCCCCCCCCCCCCCCCCCCTCCCCCCCCCCCCTCGGCCGTATCCGCGGCAGCGGGGGTCAGCCCCCCGCGGCCACCCCCGCGATGACCTCTGCCGCCGCCCGTCCGCAGACGCGCGAGGCGCCGTGCGTGGCGATGTGCAGTGCCCCGCGCGGCTCCGCGCGGGGCAGGCCCATCTCGACCACCACCGTGTCCGGCCGGGCCGCGACCAGCGCGTCCAGGGCCCGCGTCATCCACAGGTGCCGGTGCGCGTCGCGGACCACGGCGACGACCGGGCGCTCCCCCGCCGCCGCCAGGACCTCCGCGGCCGTGGCGCCCTGCGGGTAGACCCCGGCCTCCGTGCCCGGGAGCAGCGAGGCCAGCTCCGCGGCCACGCCCCACGGCGTCTCGTCACCCACGGCGATGTTCGCGACGGGGGCGAGCGTGGCGACGTACGGGGTGCTCAGCGGCTTCGCCCCGCCGGTGACGACGAGGGCCCGGCGGGCGGCCTCCAGGCCGATGCCGGACGCGCGGCTCCCCTCCTGCCGCGCGTCCGGCCTCGCCCGGAGGGTCCACTCGGCGAGCGAGCGCACCCGGGCGGCGGCGTCGGCGAGCCGCTCCTCGGCGAGCGTGCCCTCGCGCACCGCCGTGACCAGCGCGTCGCGCAGCCGCAGGACGGTCGCCTCGTCGGCGAGTCCCCCGCCGACGCAGATGGCGTCGGCGCCGGCGGCGATGGCGAGCACGGAGCCGCGTTCGATGCCGTACGTCCCGGCGATGGCGTTCATCTCCATGCCGTCGGTGACGATGAGGCCCTCGTAGCCGAGCTCCCCGCGCAGCAGGCCGGTCAGGATCTGCGGACTGAGCGTGGCCGGGCGGGTCGGGTCGAGGGCGGGCACCAGGATGTGCGCGCTCATCACGGCCTTGGTCCCGGCCTCCATCGCCGCCTTGAACGGGACCAGTTCGCGTGCGGCCAGGGTGGCGAGGTCGACGTCGATGCGCGGCAGCGCGTGGTGCGAGTCGACGCTGGTGTCGCCGTGGCCGGGGAAGTGCTTGGTGCAGGCGGCGACGCCGGCGGCCTGCAGGCCCTCGACGTAGGCGGCGGTGTGCCGGGCGGCGAGGTGGGTGTCGGCGCCGAAGGACCGTACGCCGATGACCGGGTTGTCCGGGTTGGAGTTGACGTCGGCGGACGGGGCCCAGTTGAGGTTGACCCCGCACTCGGCGAGGCGGCGGCCCAGCTCGCGGGCGACCTCGCGGGTCAGCGCGGTGTCGTCGACGGCCCCGAGGGCCAGGTTGCCGGGGAAGGAGGAGCCGGTGCGTACTTCGAGGCGGGTGACGTCGCCGCCCTCCTCGTCGATGGCGACGAGGACGTCGTCGCGCTCGGCGCGCAGCTGCGCGGTGAGCGCGGCGAGCTGTTCGGGCGAGGCGATGTTGCGGCCGAAGAGGCCGACGGCGGTGAGGCCTTCGCCGAGCCGGCGCAGCAGCCAGGCGGGGGCGGTGGTGCCCTCGAAGCCGGGCTGGAGGACCGCGAGGGCGTCCCTCGTCAGCGTGTCTGTGCGGTGCGCAAGGACAGTCATGGTGCCGTTATCCCTTCACGGCGCCGGAGGTCATGCCGCCGACGGCCTTGCGCTGGAGGAAGATGAAGATCAGCAGGACGGGGACCGCGAAGAGCGAGGACGCGGCCATGGTGGCGCCCCAGTCGTTGCCGAAGGCCGTCATGAACTCGGTCAGCCACAGCGGCAGGGTCTGGGCGGTCTTGTCCTTGTTGAGGATCAGGACCATCGCGAACTCGTTCCAGGCGGTGATGAAGCCGAAGAGCGAGGTGGACATCAGTCCGGGGGCCAGCAGCGGGAAGATCACCTTGCGGAAGGCCTGGCCGCGGGTGCAGCCGTCGATCTGGGCCGCCTCCTCCAGGGTCACCGGGACGGCGGCGATGAAGCCGCGCAGGGTCCAGATGGTGAAGGGCAGGATCATCACGAAGTAGATCGCGGTGAGCAGCGGCAGGCTGTTCAGCATCTCGCCGTCGCGGGCGATCATGTACATCGCGATGACCATGACCTCCCAGGGGGCCATCTGGGCCATCATCACCGTGAGGACGAGCCCCTTGCGGCCCCTGAACCTCATGCGGGCGATGGCGAAGCTCGCGGCGAGGGCGACGAGCAGGGCCAGCAGGACGGCGCCGACGGTGACCAGGACGCTGTTGGTGACGTACGTCCAGAAGTTCTCGACCCCGGTGGCCTTGGCGAAGTTGTCCAGCGTCGGGGTGAAGACGAAGACGGGGTCCTTCGTCAGCATCTGGTCGGACGGCTTGAGCGCCGAGGAGAACATCCAGTAGACGGGGAAGACGAAGACCAGGGCCAGCAGCAGCGCGCCGAGGTTCCTGGCGACGGCTCCGGGGCGCAGCGGGCGGCGCGTACGGAGTTTCTGCGCGGGCGCGGGCCGGGTGCCCGCGGACTGCGGGGCGGGCGCCTTCGGGGCGGTGGTCGTGCTCACTGCTCCTCCTCCTGCTTCAGGATCAGGCGGAAGTAGAAGGACATGACGATCACGAGGATGAGGATCGTCAGGACGGAGATCGCGGCGGCGAGACCGTAGTGGGCCTGGCTCTGGCCCTCGACGTAGGCGAAGACAGGCAGGATCTCGGAAGCCCGGTCGGGGCCGCCCTTGTTCATCGCGTAGACCTGGGTGAAGGCCTTGAAGACCCAGATCACCTCGAGGAACGTGGTGATGAGGAAGAAGGGCTTGAGGTTCGGGAAGACGATCTTCCAGAAGGTCTGCCAGCCGTTGGCGCCGTCCATCCGCGCGGCCTCGTACAGCTCGGCGCCGACGGTGGTGAGTCCGGCGTACATGTTGAGCGCGACGAAGGGGATGGAGCCCCAGACGACCAGGACGGTGACGATGACCAGGGTGGACAGGCCGGTCGCCATCCAGTTGTGCTGCTCGTAGCCGGAGAAGCCAGCACTGCGCATGACCCAGTTCATGACGCCGAACTGCTCGTCGAACAGCCACTTGAAGACCTGTACGGAGGCGACGATCGGCATGGCCCAGGCCATTACCAGCGCCATCGACAGGACCAGGCGCATCCACTTGCCGAGCTTGTTCAGCAGGATGCCTATCAGGCTGCCGAGGACCATGATCAGTGCGACGTTGGCCAGGGTGAAGGCGAAGCTGCGGACCACGACGGTCCAGAAGTTCGAGTCGCCGAGCAGCTCGGTGTAGTTGGCGAAGCTGGCGAAGGGGTACTTCCGCTGGATGAACTCGATCTTGTTGATGTCCTGGAAGGACAGGATCACGTTCTTGATCAGCGGGTAGAGCAGGAGGGTCGCGAGGCTGAGCACCGCGGGCCCGATCAGCAGGTAGGGCAGCCACCCCGAGGGGAGCGGCTTTCTGCCCCCGCGAGGAGACGGACGACTGGGGCCGGTCCGGGTGGCGTTCGCCTCGGGCCGTCCGGCGGACTCGAGTGGTGCGTCCTCTGGAGCGCTGGTCGCCGCTCCCTGGGAGTGCACGGTCATGGCTGGCTTCCTCGCGGTTGACTGTGGAGTCAAATGCGCGACCGGGGGCACGGCAGGCGTCTGGGCGCCTGCCGTGCCCCCCGGTGCGTTCACACTGCTGGGTAGTGCTTGCTGCGGTACTGCGGGGTGTTACTTGTTGATGCGCTTGGTGATCTCCGCGTCGGCGGCGGCGCCGGCCTTGGCGGCGTCCTCACCGTTCAGGACCTTGGTCATGAACTCCTTGACGGGGTTCGGCTCGGTCTCGACGTTCGCCCAGCCCGCGGTGACCGGGGTGATCTTGCCGTTGGCGCCGGCCTTGGCCATCGACTCGGCGAAGGAGCCCGCGGCGGGGGCGAAGTTCGCACCCGCCTGGTTCGGGAGCAGCGCGCCCTTGGTCTCGGCGGCGTACTTGGTCATCTGGTCCTTGCCGGCGGCGAGGGCCAGCCACTCCTTGGCGAGCTCCTTGTTCTTGGAGCGCTCGGCCACGGCGAGGTTGGAGCCGCCGAGGAAGACGGTGCCGGGCTTGTCGGCGGTCTTGCCCGGGATCGGGAAGAAGCCGAAGTCGGCCTCCTTGCCCGCGTCCTTGAGGGCCTTCTCCGCTCCGGAGGCCTCCCAGCCGAGACCGATCCAGGAGGCGACGCCGCCCTTGGGGATGATGTCGGTGGACTGCTGCGGGGTGGCCTCGTCCTTGTCCTTCGGGGCGGTGGAGAAGGAGGCGAGCTTCTTGTAGAACTCCATCGCGGAGGCGGCCTGCGGGGTGCCCAGCTGGCCCTTCCACTTGCCGCCGTCCTTGACGGCCAGGTCGCCGCCCTCGTCCCAGATGAAGCCGGCGAGGACGTACCAGCTCTGGCCGGGCAGGTAGATCGGCTGGGTGGCCGGGTCGGCCGCCTTCAGCTTCTCCAGGCCGGCCACCCACTCGTCGCGGGTCTTGGGCGCGGTGACGCCGGCCTTCTCGAAGGCCTTCTTGTCGTAGACGACGACGCGGTTGGCCGCGTACCAGGGAGCGGAGTAGAGCTTGCCGTCGATCTCGGACGAGGCCATCATGCCCTTGGACCAGGCGTCGGCGCCGAGCTTGGCCTTGTCCTTGGTCAGGTCGGCGAGGCCGCCGGTGACCGCGTAGCCGGCGGTCTGGGTGTTGCCGAGCTCAAGGACGTCCGGCGGGTTGTTCTCGGAAAGGGCCGTGGTGACCTTCTCCTGGATGCCGGTCCACTTCTGCTCCTCGACCTTGACCGTGACACCGGGGTGCTTGGCCGAGAACTCCTTGTTGACCTCGTCGAGCCAGGCCTTGGGCGCGGAACCGTCCATCACCCAGACGGTGATCTCCTTGGCGCCACCCGCGTCGGCCTTCCCCTTGTCGTCGCCGCCGTTGCCGCACGCCGCGACTCCGACCATCATGCCCGCGACACCGACCGCCGCAATGAGCTTGCGCTTCACGCCACCCTCCTCGGGGATGCTGCCTGCAACTTCCCTCGCCCGCCGCGGTGACGTACCAAGTACTGCCCGTGGGGCCGGGATCCGATCCATATTGGTGTAGACCAGTAGCTGGAGCTTGGCCTAGACCTTTAGGGGTGTCAAGGGTCTAATGAGCGGGTGTCCGGTCCGTTATCGGACCGACACCTGGACAGAGAGAAAGCCTGTCCCCCCGCACGTGTCACGATGTGACCGCACATATCGGAGGAGCCGGTGACGGCAGCGAAACTGGAGTCGGGAAGGCGGGCGGCGATGGCCACCGAAGGGGCGATCACGGAGCCGGAAGGCGGGGCGGCCACTCGCACGGCGCGTGTACCCAAGTACTACCGACTCAAGCGGCACTTGCTCGACATGACCGAGACACTGCCGCCCGGGACCCCGGTCCCGCCCGAGCGCACGCTCGCGGCCGAATTCGACACCTCGCGGACCACCGTCCGCCAGGCCCTCCAGGAACTGGTCGTGGAGGGACGGCTCGAGCGGATCCAGGGCAAGGGCACCTTCGTCGCCAAGCCCAAGGTCTCCCAGGCGCTGCAACTCACCTCGTACACCGAGGACATGCGGGCCCAGGGCCTGGAACCGACCTCCCAGCTCCTCGACATCGGCTACGTGACGGCCGACGACACCCTCGCCGGGCTACTGAAGATCAACACCGGCGGCCGGGTCCTGCGCATCGAGCGGCTGCGCCTGGCCAGCGGCGAGCCGATGGCCATCGAGACCACCCACCTCTCGGCCAAGCGCTTCCCCGCACTGCGCCGTTCGCTCGCCAAGTACACCTCGCTGTACACCGCCCTGGCCGAGGTGTACGACGTGCACCTGGCCGAGGCGGAGGAGACCATCGAGACCTCGCTGGCCACGCCGCGCGAGGCCGGCCTGCTCGGCACCGACGTCGGCCTGCCGATGCTGATGCTCTCCCGCCACTCCCTGGACGCCGACGGCGAGCCGGTGGAGTGGGTGCGGTCCGTGTACCGCGGCGACCGCTACAAGTTCGTCGCCAGGCTGAAGCGCCCCGCCGTCTGACGAGGGGCGTCCGGCAGTCGCCGTGCCCATACCGTTATACGGACGGGGTCTTACGCTGACCGGCCGATCCCCCGTAGATTCCCTGCGCTTACGCAGATGATCGACGAGGGGACGAGGGTCATGGCCGAACCGGAAGCAACAGGGACACAACGGGACGTGGCGAGTCCGGGCACCACACCCGGCTCGCCCTCTCCGAAGTCCGTCGCCGTATGGGTGCTCGTCGCACTCGTCGGCGCCGCCGGGTGGGGCGTGCTCGCCCTCTCCCGCGGCGAGGAGATCTCCGCCGCCTGGCTGCTCGCGGCCGCGGTCGGCTCCTACGCCATCGGCTACCGCTTCTACGCGCGTTTCATCGCGAACCGCGTGCTGAAGGTGGACGCCACCCGGGCCACCCCCGCCGAACGCCTCGACAACGGTGTCGACTTCCACCCCACCGACCGCCGGGTGCTCTTCGGCCACCACTTCGCCGCCGTCGCCGGCGCCGGCCCGCTCGTCGGCCCCGTGCTCGCCGCGCAGATGGGCTACCTGCCGGGCACCATCTGGATCGTCGCGGGCGTCATCTTCGCCGGCGCCGTCCAGGACATGGTCACGCTGTTCTTCTCCACCCGCCGCGACGGCCGCTCCCTCGGCCAGATGGCCCGTGACGAGATCGGCCCGATCGGCGGAGCCGCCGCCCTGGTCGCCGTGTTCACCATCATGATCATCCTGCTGGCCGTGCTCGGCCTGGTCATCGTGAACGCCCTGGCGCACTCCCCGTGGGGCGTCTTCTCCATCGGCATGACCATCCCGATCGCCCTCTTCATGGGCTTCTACCTGCGCGTACTGCGGCCGGGCCGGGTCACCGAGGTCTCCGTCATCGGCGTCGCGCTGCTGCTCCTCGCCATCGTCGCGGGCGGCTGGGTCGCCGAGTCCTCGCTGGCGTCCACCTTCACGCTGGAGAAGGAGACGCTGGTCATCTGGATGATCGGCTACGGCTTCGTCGCGTCGGTGCTGCCGGTGTGGATGCTTCTCGCGCCCCGCGACTACCTCTCCACCTTCATGAAGGTCGGCACCATCGCACTGATGGCGCTGGGCGTGGTCATCGCCATGCCGACCCTGAAGATGCCCGCGGTCACCGACTTCGCGGCCCGTGGCGACGGCCCGGTCTTCGCCGGGTCGATGTTCCCCTTCGTCTTCATCACCATCGCGTGCGGGGCCCTGTCCGGCTTCCACTCGCTGGTCTCCTCGGGCACCACCCCGAAGATGATCCAGAAGGAGACCCAGGTCCGGGTCATCGGCTACGGCGCGATGCTCACGGAGTCGTTCGTCGCCATCATGGCGATGATCGCGGCCACCATCATCGATCCCGGTCTGTTCTTCGCGGTGAACTCCCCCGGCGGCGTCATCGGCACCACGGTCCAGAGCGCCTCGCAGGCGGTGACCCACTTCGGCTTCGCGATCAGCCCGGAGGCGCTCGCGCAGGCCGCCAAGGACGTCGAGGAGGCGAGCCTGCTCTCCCGCACCGGTGGCGCGCCGACCTTCGCACTCGGAATGTCGGAGATCTTCTCGTCCGTGATCGGCGGCGCGGGGATGAAGGCCTTCTGGTATCACTTCGCCATCATGTTCGAGGCGCTGTTCATCCTGACGACCGTCGACGCGGGCACCCGCGTGGGGCGGTTCATGCTCCAGGACACCCTCGGCAACGTGCACAAGTCCTTCAAGGACGTCAGCTGGAAGCCCGGCGTGTGGATCGCCAGCGCCGTCGTCGTCGGCGGCTGGGGCTACTTCCTCTGGGTCGGCATCAAGGACCCGCTGGGCGGCATCAACCAGCTCTTCCCGCTGTTCGGCATCGCGAACCAGCTCCTCGCCGCCGTCGCCCTGGCCGTCTGCACCACGCTGCTGGTCAAGTCCGGCCGGCTCAAGTGGGCCTGGGTGACCGGCGTTCCGCTGGCATGGGACGTGGCCGTGACGCTGACCGCGAGCTACCAGAAGGTCTTCTCGGACGACGTGAAGGTCGGCTTCTTCGCGCAGCGCGACAAGTACCAGGGCGGGATCGACGCGGGCAAGGTGCTGCCGCCCGCCAAGACCATGGACGACATGCACACCGTGGTCACCAACGCCACGGTGGACGGCGTGCTGTCGGCACTGTTCGCGGCACTGATCATCATCGTGCTGGCCGACGCCGCCCGGACCTGCTTCAAGGCGGTCTCCGACCCGGAGTCGGTGCGGCTGTCCGAGGTCCCGTGGACCGAGTCGAAGATCGTCGCCCCGGCCGGGCTGATCCCGACCGCGGCCGAACGGGCCGAGCTCGCCGCGGCGGGCCTGGACTCGGGCGGCGGACGGGCCAAGGAACCGGCGGCGTCGTGAGCGTGCGCGACGCGCTGGCCCGCGTCCGGTACTTCGTACGGGAGTTCTCGGGCGAGGCGGCCTACGACCGGTACGTAGCCCACGCCCGGTCCCACGACCCGCAGGCGGCCGTCCCCACCCGGCGCGAGTTCGAACGCGCCCGCACGGACGCCCGCGAGGCGGACCCCCGCGAGGGCTTCCGCTGCTGCTGAGCGCAGCCCGAAGGGCCCCGCCGAGTACGGCGGGGCCCTTCGCCGTTCGTCAGCGCACCCAGTCCTTGAGGGGCTCGGTCCGGAGGGTGATCCCGACGGGCTCGGGAAGGTTGACTTCCCTGCCGAAGGGAACGGTGCGGACGGTCTCGTAGCGCTCGCCGTCAGGGTCGCTGTGAACGAGAACCTGGCACTTGAGCCGGTCGATGAGCAGGTACACGGGGATACCGGTCTCCGCGTAGGCGCGCGGCTTCTCGACCCGGTCGCGCCGCTCGGTGTCGGAGTCCCACGAGGTCACCTCGACGGCCATCAGGATCGAGTTCGGATCCACCCAGTCGCCCTGCCCGACGAAGGCGTCTTCGTGTGCCAGGACCCCATCCGGAATGGCGCGCCCTTCCCGGTGCTGTTCGGCCTTGATCCCCTGCCCGGCGTGCAGCCAGAACCCCGGACGGTGTTGGATGCAGATCCGCGACAGCCATACGATGATCCGCCCGTGGTCCCCGTCAGGCATGGCCTTGCTCCTCAGCACCCCACCGATGAATTCCAGTCGCAGCCCCTCCTCCTCGCGGGCCGCTATCCGGGCCAGGTGCTCGAACGCTTCGGTCGTCATGTGGGGGCGTTCGGTCATGACGGTCATGCCTCGCTCGCCTTCCTCGACGGTGCTGCCTCCGACGATAGCGCCGACCGCCGACACCCGTCCGGCACACTCGACCGCATGGACATCCTGATCAGGGCGGCCCGACCCGCCGAATACGAACAGCTCGGCGAGATCACCGCGCAGGCCTACCTGGGCGACGGGCTCCTCGGCTCCGGCGAGGCGTTCTACGCGGGCGTGCTGCGCGACGTCGCCGGGCGGGCCGCCCACGGCGAGGTGCTCGTGGCCGCCCACGAGGGGGCCGTGCTCGGCGGGGTGACCTTCGCCCCGCCCGGGAGCCCGCTCGCCGACATCGCCGGGCCCGGCGAGGCGGAGTTCCGGATGCTGGCCGTCTCCCGGGAGGCGCGCGGACGCGGCGCGGGCGAGGCCCTGGTGCGGGCCTGCATGGCCCGGGCCCGGGAGCTGGAGGGCGTCACGCACCTGGTGCTCTCGACCCAGCGCGGCATGCAGGGCGCCCAACGGATCTACGAACGGCTCGGTTTCGTCCGCACGCCCGAGCGGGACTGGGCGCCCGTTCCCGGGCTGACCCTGCTCACCTACCGTCTGGAGCTGTAACCGCAGCGACACAACATCTAGGGGGTCGCGCAGGACGCGGCCCCCACATGTATGCTCATCCTCGCTGTCGCCGCAGGGGAATCCGGTGCGAATCCGGAACTGTCCCGCAACGGTATGAAAAGTCCGAGGACCTGCCGACGGTGCACCCGGGTCGACCGAACCGGGTGCCGATACGTCCGGGCTTCGAGGTTGGGCCGGTGGACGCCGTGCGGTGTTACGCGTACCTGCCACGCCCGCACGCGCTCCCCCGCGTCCGCCCGCCGTCGCCCGGGCCGAGCGAGGGAGAGCTCCCGCCGTGACCATCGCGCCTTCCGCACCGCGCGCCGAGTCCGTTTCTGGCGACAACACCGAGGGCCCGGGGGCCGCGCTGCTGCGTACCCTCACCGAACTGACGGCGGACCTCCCCGACACCGACCCCGGCCGGGTGGCCGCCGCCGCGCTGCGCGGCCGCAGCTCCACGGCCGACGAGGCCGAACTGCGCGGCCTGGCCACCGAGGCCGCCGCGGGCCTGATCTCCGAGGACCCGGCGTACTCGAAGCTCGCCGCCCGGCTGCTGACGCTGGCCGTCCGCGACGAGGCCGCCGGCCAGGGCTCCACCTCCTTCTCCGGTTCCGTCGAGGTCGGCCACCGCGAGGGCCTCATCGCCGACCGCACGGCCGAGTTCGTCCGCGCCCACGCGGCCCGGCTGGACTCGCTGGTCGAGCACTCCCTCGCCGAGGGCGCGGACGACCGCTTCGGCTTCTTCGGCCTGCGCACCCTGCACAGCCGCTACCTGCTGCGCCACCCCCTCACCCGCCAGGTGATCGAGACCCCGCAGTACTTCATGCTGCGCGTGGCCTGCGGCCTCGCCGCGGACGAGAGCGTCCGGGCCGTCGAGGAGGTGGCCTCGCTGTACCGGCTGATGAGCCGCCTCGACTACCTGCCCTCCTCCCCCACGCTCTTCAACTCCGGCACCCGGCACCCGCAGATGTCCTCCTGCTACCTGCTGGACTCCCCGCTGGACGAGCTCGACTCGATCTACGACCGCTACCACCAGGTCGCCCGCCTCTCCAAGCACGCCGGCGGCATCGGCCTCTCGTACTCCCGCATCCGCGCCCGCGGTTCGCTGATCCGCGGCACCAACGGCCACTCCAACGGCATCGTGCCGTTCCTGAAGACGCTGGACGCCTCCGTCGCCGCCGTGAACCAGGGCGGCCGCCGCAAGGGCGCCGCCGCCGTCTACCTGGAGACCTGGCACGCGGACATCGAGGAGTTCCTGGAGCTCCGCGACAACACCGGTGAGGACCAGCGCCGTACGCACAACCTGAACCTCGCCCACTGGGTGCCGGACGAGTTCATGCGCCGCGTGAACGCCGACGCCGACTGGTCGCTGTTCTCCCCGGCCGACGTCCCCGAGCTGGTCGACCTGTGGGGCGACGCGTTCGACGCCGCCTACCGCAAGGCCGAGGAGTCGGGCCTGGCCCGCAAGACCATGCCCGCCCGCGACCTGTACGGCCGGATGATGCGCACCCTCGCGCAGACCGGCCAGGGCTGGATGACCTTCAAGGACGCCTCCAACCGCACGGCGAACCAGACCGCCGAGCCCGGCACGGTCGTCCACTCCTCCAACCTGTGCACCGAGATCATCGAGGTCACGAACGACGGGGAGACCGCCGTCTGCAACCTCGGCTCGGTCAACCTCGGCGCCTTCGTCGTGGACGGCGGGATCGACTGGGAGCGGATCGACGAGACCGTCCGCACCGCCGTCACCTTCCTCGACCGCGTGGTGGACATCAACTTCTACCCGACCGAGCAGGCGGGCCGCTCCAACGCCCGCTGGCGACCGGTCGGCCTGGGCGCCATGGGCCTCCAGGACGTCTTCTTCAAGCTGAAGCTGCCCTTCGACTCCGCCGAGGCGAAGGCGCTGTCCACGAAGCTCTCCGAGCGCATCATGCTGGCCGCGTACGAGGCCTCGTGCGACCTCGCCGAGCGCAGCGGCCCGCTGCCCGCGTGGCAGCAGACCCGCACCGCGCGCGGCGTCCTGCACCCGGACCACTACGAGACCGAGCTGAACTGGCCGGAGCGCTGGGACGCCCTGCGCGCCCGCGTCGCCAAGACCGGCATGCGCAACTCGCTGCTCCTCGCGATCGCCCCGACGGCGACGATCGCCTCGATCGCCGGCGTGTACGAGTGCATCGAGCCGCAGGTCTCCAACCTCTTCAAGCGCGAGACCCTGTCGGGCGAGTTCCTCCAGGTCAACGGCTACCTGGTGGAGGAGCTGAAGCAGCTCGGCGTGTGGGACGCCCAGACCCGCGAGGCGCTGCGCGACTCCTCCGGTTCGGTCCAGGGCTTCGGCTGGATCCCGGCGGAGGTGCGCGAGCTGTACCGCACGGCGTGGGAGATCCCGCAGCGCGGCCTGATCGACATGGCGGCGGCCCGTACGCCGTTCCTCGACCAGTCGCAGTCGCTGAACCTGTTCCTGGAGACGCCCACCATCGGCAAGCTCAGCTCGATGTACGCGTACGCCTGGAAGCAGGGCCTGAAGACCACGTACTACCTGCGCTCGCGCCCGGCGACGAAGATCGCCCGCGCCGCGCAGGCCGCCACCCCGGTGGCGCTCCCCCAGGCCGTCGACGCCGATGCGCTGGCCTGCTCCCTTGAGAACCCCGAGTCCTGCGAGGCCTGCCAGTAATGAGCAACACCCAGTCCGACAAGAACCTCCTGGACCCGGGCTTCGAGCTCACGCTCCGCCCGATGCGCTACCCCGACTTCTACGAGCGCTACCGGGACGCCATCAAGAACACCTGGACCGTGGAGGAGGTCGACCTCCACTCGGACGTCGCCGACCTCGCGAAGCTGACCCCGGCCGAGCAGCACATGATCGGCCGTCTGGTGGCGTTCTTCGCGACGGGCGACTCGATCGTCTCGAACAACCTGGTGCTCACCCTCTACAAGCACATCAACTCCCCGGAGGCGCGCCTGTACCTGTCGCGCCAGCTGTTCGAGGAGGCCGTGCACGTCCAGTTCTACCTGACGCTGCTCGACACCTACCTGCCCGACCCGGACGACCGCGCGGCGGCCTTCGACGCGGTCGAGGAGATCCCCTCGATCCGTGAGAAGGCGCAGTTCTGCTTCAAGTGGATGGACTCGGTCGAGAAGATCGAGCGGCTGGAGACGCAGGCCGACCGCCGCCGTTTCCTGCTGAACCTGATCTGCTTCGCCGCGTGCATCGAGGGCCTGTTCTTCTACGGCGCCTTCGCGTACGTGTACTGGTTCCGCTCCCGCGGTCTGCTGCACGGCCTGGCCACCGGCACCAACTGGGTGTTCCGCGACGAGAGCTGCCACATGGACTTCGCCTTCGCGGTCATCGACACCGTCCGCAAGGAGGAGCCGGAGCTCTTCGACGAGGAGCTGCGGCAGCAGGTCACCGACATGCTGAAGGAGGCCGTCGAGGCGGAGCTCCAGTTCGGCCGCGACCTGTGCGGCGACGGTCTGCCGGGCATGAACACCGAGTCGATGCGCGAGTACCTGGAGTGCGTCGCCGACCAGCGCCTGGTCCGCCTCGGCTTCCCGCCGGTGTACGGCTCGCAGAACCCGTTCTCCTTCATGGAGCTGCAGGGCGTCCAGGAGCTGACGAACTTCTTCGAGCGCCGCCCGTCGGCCTACCAGGTCGCGGTCGAGGGGACCGTCGACCTGGACGAGGACTTCTGAGCCTTCGAGGGCTCGCACTCCTTCGCCTCCGATCGGCCGGCGGCTGCTTCGCGCAGCTGCCGGTCGATCGTGCGTTCGCGGGCGAGCGCGTACAGGGAGGGGCCGGCGAGGAGGGCCGCGACGGCGAGGACGACGAGGTGGTTCAGGAGCGTGGTCATGGCTCCACTCTCGCGAGAGCGGCGAAAACCGGACAGTGGCAGGACTGTCATGAAAGAGCGAATTACTGCCACACTGGACCCATGCCTCTGAACAACGTCGCCGTGGCCGTGGTCAACGGGGTCGCCCCCTTCGAACTGGGCATCTTCTGCGAGGTCTTCGGGATCGACCGCAGCGCGATGGGCCTGCCGGTGTACGACTTCGCCGTCTGCGCGGTCGAGGACAACCCGCTGCCCGCCGGCGACGGCCACTTCGCCCTCACGCTCCCCCACGGGCCCGAGCGGCTGGAGGAGGCGGACCTGATCTGCCTGCCCGCCGACCGGGAGGCCCCCACCCGGGACTACCCGGAGGCGCTGCTGGGCGCGCTCGACCGGGCCGTGGCGCGCGGCGCGCGGCTGCTGAGCGTGTGCAGCGGCGCCTTCATGCTGGGTGCGGCCGGGCTGCTCGACGGCCGCCGCTGCACCACGCACTGGATGCACGCGCCCGCGCTGGTGCGCCGCTATCCGCGCGCCCTGGTCGACCCCGACGTGCTGTACGTGGACGAGGGCCAGGTCGTCACCGCGGCCGGCACCGCCTCCGGGATCGACGCGTGCCTGCACGTCGTACGGCAGGAGCAGGGCGCGGAGGTGGCCAACACCATCGCGCGGCGGATGGTCGTGCCGCCCCACCGGGACGGCGGCCAGGCCCAGTTCATCCAGCGGCCGCTGCCGCGCACGGCCTGCGACACGGTGGGCGAGGTGATCGCGTGGATGGCCCGCCACCTGGAGGAGGAGATCACCGTCGAGCAGCTGGCGGAGCGCGCGCACATGTCACCGCGCACCTTCGCCCGCCGCTTCCTCCAGGAGACCGGCACCACCCCCTACCAGTGGGTGCTGCGCCAGCGGGTGCTGCTCGCCCAGGAGTTGCTGGAGACCACTGACGAGACCGTCGACGCGATCGCCGGCCACTGCGGCTTCGGCAACGCGGCCGCCCTGCGCCACCACTTCCTGCGGACGCTCGGCACCACCCCGAACTCCTTCAGGCGTGCCTTCCGCGGCCCCCGGGCCGTCGCCTGACCGGATCGCGGCGGCCCCGAGTTGGCTTGAACCGGACCCGTGCGTAGCCGGGCGGCGGCGTACGGTGATTGCGCCCGGCCCGGCCGCCCCGCGCGGCGGTCCGGCCCCACCACTCACACCCGCCCGAGGGGGCCACATGTCCCGCGTCGCCCGCACGACCACCGAAGCCCCGGCCACCGACACGGGCTGGGGCCCGGCGAGGCGTCAGTCGTTGGGAACGGTCTCGTAGCGGGGGGTGCCCTCCGCCATCTGCCGCAGGGCGTCCTTGCGGTCGCGCTTCGAGAGCCGGTCGATGTACAGGTAGCCGTACAGGTGGTCGGTCTCGTGCTGGAGGCAGCGCGCGAAGTAGCCGGTGCCGCGCACCTTGATCGGGTTGCCCTGGGCGTCCTGCCCGGTGACCTCGGCGTAGTCCGGGCGGGCCAGCGAGGCGTAGGCGGTCGGAACCGACAGGCAGCCCTCGTTGGAGTCGTCCAGGACCCGGGTCCCGGCCGGCAGCTCCACCAGCCGGGGGTTGACCACGACACCGGTGTGGCGCACGCCGTCGTCGTCGGGGCAGTCGTAGACGAAGACCTTGGCGTCCACGCCGATCTGGTTCGCGGCCAGGCCCACGCCCTCGGCGGCCTTCTGGCTGGCGAACATGTCGTCGATCAGCTGCGCCAGTTCCTCGCCGAACTCGGTGACGTCCTTGCACTCGCGGTGCAGGACCGGGTTGCCGACCACCGTGATGGGGCGGGCCGTGCCGCGCTCGCGGTGGGCCAGTTCGCGCTCCGCACAGTCCTCGGTGTCCACGACGTACCCGTCGTTCACGAGCTCGCCAACAACCTCGTTCTCCTGCTGCGCCATGTCCGCCGTACGCCTTCCGTAAGTCACCGATGTGCCCGTACAGCCTACGGCCCCTGCTCAGCAGACTTCTTCGAGATCCCGCCACTCGCGGGTGTCCGGGCTGTCGGCGACCCAGCCGTCGAGCAGACCGCGCACGAGGCCGGGCGGGGCCGCGATGCCGCATTCGCGTTCGGGCACCCACAGCGAGCCGGAACCGGCCGTGCGGTGTCCCAGCGGGCCGGGGTGCCCCGGTTCGCTGTGGTCGTGCGGGTCCAGGTGCTCGCCGTCGCCCTCGTCGCTCGGCATCTCGCTCTCCGAGCAGGTCCGGCACAGCAGCCGGACCGACGAGGACCAGTCCTCGGCGGCGAAGCCCGCGTCCGCGGCGAGCTGCTCCAGCGCGTCCCGGTCGGTCTCGCTCGCCGCTTCCAGGAGCACGACCCAGGTGGGCACCGGCGACGGCGCCCACAGCTCGATCTCGTCGAAGACCGGGTACGAGGGGCCGGCCGCGGTGATCCGCTCGCCGTGCGGGACCCCGTCGTGCAGCACGACCTCGCCCCAGCGCCGCCCCGAGGAGGGCAGCGGGATGGAGAGGACCTCCAGCCGGGCCGGGTCCAGCCTGCGGCCCCAGACCACCTCGGCCTCGCCCTCGGGCGAGAGGCGGACCGCGGCGCTGCCGAGCTCCATGCCGACCGGCTCACCACTGTGCTTGCCGCTGCCCGCGCCGGCGTCGCCGGGCACCTTCAGCCCGTACGCCTGCCAGGCCCGCCGCGCCAGCGGCCAGTCCTGGAGCGCGGTGGCGGCGATCCCGACGTTCCACCAGTCCGGGGCGCCCGTCTCGCGGTCCAGCAGGGCCACGGCGCGCAGCCCGGCGGCCCTCGCCTGCTCCCAGTCGTGCCGGAACTTGTGGAGCAGGGCCAGGTTGAACCAGGACTCGGACAGCCAGGGTTCCAGGTCCGCTGCCCTGGTCAGGAGCGCACCCGCGTCCTCGTACCGACCGTCGCCGATCAGCGTGAACGCGCGGTCGGTGGCCTGCCGCCACGAGGCGGAGGGCCTATGCCGTACCTTCCCGAAGATCCTCACGATTCCCGCCTGCCTGGGGGCACCTCCCAGCGGTGGCTGGGGGACTCTGGTGCAGCCTTGCGGACACTCTCACGGTCGCTCTTACTGGCATCCAACCATGCCCACTCGGACGGCCGCTCATTACCCATGGGTTACCCCGGTGGTACAGGAACAACTCTGTCACGTCCACTCCTGGCCAGAACCCTCGCCAGGCACTCCACGACCTCGGGCTGGTAGTCCCGCCCGGTGCCCAGCCGCAACTGCTCCAGGGCGGCCAGTGAGCCGCCCGGGTGACGGCCCCCGCCCGCGGCGCCGGTGAGGTCCTCGTACGCGTTCACCACGCGCACGATCCGGGCGGCGACGGGCTGCTCGCGGTACGGGTCGGCCTGCCGTTCCACCACCACGGCGACCTCGGCCGGCACCCCGGTCTGGCGGGCCACCTCCCCGCCGAGCTCGGCGATGCGGCGGGCCTCGGCGGCGGGCAGCTCGGCGGTGGCCCCGTCGGGGACCGGGTCGACGAGGGAGAGCTGCCCGATGTCGTGCATGAGCGCGGCGTACTCCAGCACCGTGAGCTCCCGCTCCGACAGCCCCAGCTCCCGGCCGACGGCGCAGCTCAGGGCGGCGACGCGGCGGGAGTGGCCGGGCCGGGTGTAGCCGGCGATCTCGGTGGCGCGGGCCAGGGAGGTGATCGTCTGGCGGTAGGTGGTGCGGATCGCGGCGATCCGGTGGAAGGACAGCTGCGTGAGCAGCAGGGGCACGCTGAAGACGGGGACGGCCCACAGCCCCGCGACGGCCACGCCGAGCGCCACCACGACGCCGGTGGCGCAGATCGCCGCGCCGATGCCCAGCTGGGCCCTCAGCTCGTCGCGCAGCAGCGGCCCGTACGGCCAGCCGGTCCGGCCACCGGCGAGCGCCGCGGCGAGCACGGCGTCGCACAGGGCGGTGAGGCCCAGGATGCAGAGCAGGAAGACGACGAGGTACGGGCCGTGGCCGCCCCACTCCCCCAGCCGGCCCGAGTTGTGGAGCGGCTGGAAGCAGACGGCCGCGAAGGCGACCGTGAGGACCCGGCGCGACAGGTGGTCGAGGGCCGGCCCGCGCCCGCGGGCGACGTGCGGGACGATCCCGGCGAGCGCGGCCGCGACGACGACGGCGACGATCTGGAGCACCCCGTGGTGGGTGGGCTGCCCGGCGTTCTGGCCGAGCAGGGCGTAGGCGAGGGCCCCGGCGGAGGCGAGGGGGGCGGGTCGGACGCCCGCGCCCTCGTCCGGCCGGCCGGCCCCCGGGTCCCTGCGGGCGAGCTCGCCGACGGTGATCATGACGCCGAAGGCCAGGGCGGCGCCCGGCTCGTGGACGCCGTTCCACAGGGTGTGCCCGAGGGCGACGGCGGTGAGCACCCCGGCGGCCCCCCGCACGCCCCACACGGCCGACGCCCTCACCGGGCGCCGTCGGCCGGGACACCGGCCCCGCCGCCGCCCGTGTCGCCGGGGAGCGGCGGGGCCGTCCCGGCGCGCCCGTCCCGGGAACCCCGCACCACGGCCCCGGCCCCGGCCCGGGGCTGCGGGCCGGCGGCCCCGCCGGACGGCGGTGTCGTGCCCTGCGCCGGCATGGCGGCCAGGGCGCCGTGTTCCGGGTCCGCCCCTGCGGCGGGCGCACGGCCGGCGGGAGCATGGGCCGCGGGGACGCCGCCCGGGAGCACCTGGAGGTCCTCGTCGGAGGTGACCACCGGGTGCCAGCCGTGCCGGCCGATGGCTTCGGCGAGGGCGCCGACCATCGCCGCGTCGAACTGGGCCCCCGCGCACCGCTCCAGCTCGGCGAGCGCGGTCGCCACCGGCCGGGCCCGGCTGTAGGAGCGGGTGGAGGTCATCGCGTCGAAGGCGTCGGCCACGGCGACCACCCGGGCCAGCACCGGGATCTGCTCGCCGGTCAGACCGTACGGGTAGCCGGAGCCGTCGACCCGTTCGTGGTGGTGCAGGATCGCCGCCCTGGCCTCGTCGAGGAAGCCGATGCCGCGCACCATCTCGTGTCCGTACTCGGGGTGCAGTTCGATGATCCGGCGCTCCTCCGGGGTGAGCGGCCCGTCCTTGCGCAGCAGCCTGGTGGGGACGCCCAGTTTGCCGACGTCGTGCAGGATCCCGGCGATGCGGACGACTTCGAGGCGGTCCTCGGCCATGCCCAGCTCGCGGGCGATCATCGCCGAGGCCTGGCCGACCCGCTCGCTGTGGCCGCGGGTGTACCGGTCCTTGATGTCGACGGCCTGGACGAGGGCGCGGATGGTGGCCCGGTGGGCGGCGCGCTCGCGGTGGTACTGGGCGAAGACCCAGCAGGAGATGTACATCGGCAGCAGCACCAGCAGCGCGGCCGGGAGGCCGTACGGGCTGCGCCACATGACGGCCATCATCAGTCCGGCGAGGCCGTGGACGCAGTGCGGGGCCAGGGAGCGGGTGAGCAGGCCGCGCCAGGCCGTGGCGGCCGGCCGGTGCTCCGCGGCGGCCAGGATGGCCCCGTCGAGGGCGGTGAGCACCAGGCAGAAGGCGACGGCAGCGACCGCCGCGGGGAGCAGCACGTAGGGGAAGTCCGCGACCCAGCCGGGCGGGCCCGAGCCCGCGGACACCGGATCCGTGCGCGCCGGCCCGCCCAGGGCGGCGGGGCCGCGCAGCAGCCCGTACGTCTGCCCGGCGGCCCAGGCGGCTGTCGCGTGCTGCGCCCCGTGCCAGACGCGCCGCACCACGGCGGGCCGCTGGACGACGGTGCCCGCGAGCCCGCCGGGCAGCGCGACGAGCGCGGCGGCGGCGGGCGGGAGCAGGAAGACGGCGGCGAGCAGGACCGGGAAGAAGGCGCCGATGCCGTCGGGGACGCGGCTGCCGAGCAGGCGACGGACCTTGACGAGTTCGCAGCCGAGGTAGAGCACGGCGAGCGTGGCCACGGCGGGCCAGGGCGTGGCGGAATCCGTGAAGGCGGGCGCGCAGCACGCGACGGCACCGAGGACGGCGCACACGATGTACACGCGCGCCACCGGCGGAAGTACCCGCATGGCGCTCTCCTCCCCTGTGCCGTGCACACCCGGTACCGAATCAAACCAGTACCGGTTGGGGAGAATAAGTGGGGCCCCGCGCGAAGTGGGCCACATTTTCGGATTGCGCCGAGCGGGCGCCCCCGGATTAACACCTTCGGGTGAACGAAGTGGCCTTCCGGGGGCGGTTGTTCAAACGGAGGGCGGGCCGGGTCAGCCCGTGACCGGATTCTCCGCCGTGACGTCGTGTTCGGGAACGGCCTGCCCCGATCTGATCAGCTCGATCCGGCCCATGACCTTCGACCGCAGGTCGGTCGGCACGTCGTCCGACCCGCAGCAGCGCTTGACCAGTTTCTTGACGGCCTGCTCAAGGCCGTACTTCTCCAGACAGGGATTGCACTCGCCGAAGTGGGTCTCGAACTTCGTGCAGTCACTGTCCGGCATCTCGTGGTCGAGGAACTCATAAAGGTGGTCAAGCACCTCAGAGCAGTCCGTCTCGTGCGGCTCTCCGCAACTCATGAGCCCGAGCCTTTCCGGTCGTTCGACTCTCCCGCGCCGGCGGGTACCAGCCCGCGCTCACGGGCATAGTCCTCCAGCATTCCGCGGAGTTGACGGCGGCCACGGTGCAGTCGTGACATGACCGTACCGATGGGTGTACCCATGATGTCGGCGATCTCCTTGTACGCAAAGCCCTCTACGTCTGCAAGGTAGACCGCGATGCGGAACTCCTCCGGAATGGCCTGGAGCGCTTCCTTCACGTCCGAATCGGGCAGGTGGTCGAGCGCCTGCGATTCGGCGGACCGCAAGCCCGTCGACATGTGCGACTCGGCGCGCGCCAGCTGCCAGTCCTCGATCTCCTCCGCGGCGCTGCGCTGGGGCTCGCGCTGCTTCTTGCGGTAGGAGTTGATGAACGTGTTGGTCAGAATGCGGTACAGCCACGCCTTAAGGTTGGTGCCCTCGCGGAACTGGTGGAAGGACGCGTATGCCTTCGCGTACGTCTCCTGGACCAGGTCCTCGGCGTCGGCCGGATTGCGCGTCATGCGCAGCGCGGCCGAGTACATCTGGTCGAGGTAGCCGAGGGCGTCCCGTTCGAAGCGCGCGTTGCGCTCCGGGGTCGTCTCCTCCGCGTGGCCTTCGTCGGTCCCAGCGACAGGACCCACCTCCTCCGACAGCGTGGCGGCTCCGAAAGCGGACCCGCTCGAATCGGAGAATAGTCGACCTTCCCGGCCCTCCGCCGCCCGAAGCTCACTGCGCTTGGGCCCCGGCAGAACCGTCCAGTCCAGGTCAACGGCATGCGTCCGGCTCTGGCTGATGACCTGGGTCATGCGCTCCCTCTCCTCCGACGATTTCCCGTACGTACCGACATCCGGCACAACAGAAGGGCGCGGCGGCGCATTCCCGCCCGGGGAACGGGTTTCGGCGATCTCACACGGGGAGCGCCCGGAGCCATTTCCCGACGGCCGTGGTGATCATCGCGAGGGCCTCGTCCTGGGGGACACCGGCCTTCTTCGGCACGGCGAAGCCGTGGTCGGCGCCGGGAACGGCCACCAGCTCGTGCCCTCCCGCGGGGAATTCCTCGGGCCGCCCGAAGGGGTCCCGGCCGCCCTGGACCACGAGGGTGGGCCGCCCGGCCCCGGTGAGCTCGTCGGCCCTGGACTTCTCGGGGCGGCCCGGCGGGTGCAGCGGGAAGGCCAGCGCCAGCACCCCGGCCGCGCCCAGTGCGGCGGCGGTGCGGCACGCCACCCGGGCCCCGGCGCTGCGGCCGCCCGCGACCACCGGCAGGCCGGGCGCCGCGAGGACCGGCCACAGCGCGCGCCAGCCCTCGTCCAGCACCTTGGGCGCGGCGGCGACCTTCTTGCCGGCGACCCGCCAGGGCTGTTCCACGAGGGCCACGGTGACGCCCTGCGCCGGGAGGGCGGCGGCGAGCGCCTGCAGGTCGCGGGCCTCGATGCCGCCGCCGGCCCCGTGGCTCACGGCGAGTACGAGCCTGGCCTCCGGGGCGGTGTGCCAGGTGACGCGGGCCTCGCCCGCGGGGGTGTCCACGCTCTCGGTACGGGTGCTCATGGCTCCCATCCTGCCCGCAGCCCGGGCGGGGTCAGAAGAGCGTGCCCTCCTCCGGCGCGGCCAGTTCCACCAGCAGCTCCGGCCCGTTGTTGCGCACGTTGCTCGCGGCGGTGGAGACCGGGTAGGCCCGCATCAGGCCGCCCGGCGGGGGCGCGAGGAGCTGCTGGAGGGAGCCCTCGGTGTCGGTGTTCGCCGGGTCCAGCCAGGCGTCCCAGCGGTCCGGGGTGAGCATGAGCGGCATCCGCGGGTGGATCTCGGAGAGCGAGCGCGGCCCTTCGGCGGGCGCCACGCCCAGCGGTGCGGTCTCGGCCTCGGTGGTGATCACCGAGCAGGTGGCCCACCAGGCGAGGGGGTGCTGGTCGGGCAGGGCCGGGTCCCGCCAGAACTCGTAGATCCCGGCCATGGCGAAGACCGAGCCGTCGGCGGGGAGGACGAAGTAGGGCTGCTTGCGGGCCCTCTTCTTCTTCCCCTCGACCTCCAGCTGCCGCTCGTCGTGCGCGGTGACCCACTCGTAGTACCCGTCGGCGGGGACGATGCAGCGGCGCTGGGCGAAGGGGCGGCGGAAGGAGGGCTTCTCCGCGAGGGTCTCGGAGCGGGCGTTGATCATCCGGGCGGCGCCGTCGGGGTTCTGGGCCCAGGAGGGGACCAGGCCCCATTTCAGGACGCGCAGCTGGCGAACCGGACCGCGCTCGGGAGCGTCCTTCAGAGGACGGTCGAGGACGACGTGGACCTCTTTCGTCGGCGCCACGTTCCAGTCGGGGGCCAGGGTCTCCGCCGGCTCCCACCGCTCGATGCCGAACGCCTCCACCAGTTCCTCGGGCGCCCGCCCGGCTGCATACCTTCCGCACATGGCTGCCACACTGCCATGTCGCTCGAACAAGACCACGAGGAGTCCGCCACTTCATGGACAGCAGCACGATGGCCGGTCTCTGGGACCGGCTCACGGGTATACAGACGGCGCCCGACCGGTGGCTGGTCGCCGCGACCGGCGTGGTCGCCCTGGCCACCGTGGCCTACGGACCGGTGTGGCGGGTGCTGCGCAACGCCGTGACCATCGCCCACGAGGGCGGCCACGGACTGCTGGCCAAGCTGACCGGACGCCGCCTCGACGGGATACGGCTGCACTCCGACACCAGTGGGGTCACCCTCAGCTACGGCAAGCCGACCGGCGTCGGCATGGTCCTGACCGCCGCGAGCGGGTACACGGCGCCTTCGCTGCTCGGGCTCGGCGGGGCGCTGCTGCTGTCGGCGCACCGGATCACGCTGCTGCTGTGGGTGGCGACCGCCCTGCTGGCGGTGATGCTGGTGAAGATCCGCAACGCCTACGGGGTGCTGACGGTGGTGCTGACCGGCGGCACCTTCGTGCTGGTGTCCTGGCTGGCCCCGGCCGAGGTGCAGGCCGTGTTCGCGTACGGGGTGGTGTGGTTCCTCCTGATGGGCGGGGTCCGGCCGGTGTTCGAGCTGGGGGCCAAGCGGCGGCACGGGGGCGCGCCGGATTCGGACGCGGACCAGCTGGGGCGGCTGACGCATCTGCACCCCGTGGTGTGGCTGCTGTTCTTCCACGTCGTCGCGCTGTGCTCGCTCACCGGCGGAGGACGCTGGCTTCTCGGCCTCTGAGACGGTTCGGCCATGGTGCCGTGATCAAGATCCGGGGGCCCGCGGAGCCACTAAAGTGGGGGCCATGACCGAGACCCCCGCGCTTCCCGCCCTCTGGCCCGCTCCGCTCGCGGAAGCGGCCGTCCACGCCACCGTCACGGTGCCGGGGTCCAAATCGGTCACCAACCGCGCCCTGGTCCTGGCCGCGCTGGCCGCCGAGCCGGGCTGGGTGCGCCGCCCGCTGCGCTCGCGCGACTCGCAGCTGATGTCGGACGCGCTGCGGGCCATGGGCGTGGGCATCGAGGAGACGGTCTCCTCCAGCTCCGCGGGCGACGGCGACAGCGGCGAGGCCTGGCGGATCATCCCGGCGGCCCTGCACGGCCCGACGACCGTGGACGTCGGCAACGCGGGCACGGTCATGCGCTTCCTGCCGCCGGTGGCGACCCTCGCGGACGGGGACATCCGCTTCGACGGCGACCCGCGCTCCTACGAGCGTCCGCTCGGCCAGGTCATCACCGCCCTGCGCACGCTCGGCGCCCGGATCGACGACGACGGCCGCGGCGCGCTGCCGATGACCGTCCAGGGCGGCGGGGCCCTGGAGGGCGGCACGGTCGAGATCGACGCGTCCAACTCCTCCCAGTTCGTCTCGGCGCTGCTCCTGTCCGCCCCGCGTTTCAACCAGGGCGTCGAGGTCCGGCACGTGGGCGGCAACCTGCCGTCGATGCCGCACATCCGGATGACCGTGGAGATGCTGCGCGCGGCGGGCGCCCAGGTCGACACCCCCGAGGCGGGCGGCGAGAAGGACGTGTGGCGGGTGACCCCGGGCGCGCTGCTGGGCCGCGACATGGTCGTCGAGCCGGACCTCTCCAACGCCCAGCCGTTCCTGGCCGCGGCCCTGATCACCGGCGGCACGGTCACCATCCCGGACTGGCCGCGCCGCACCACGCAGCCCGGCGACGAGCTGCGCCGCATCTTCACGGAGATGGGCGGCTCCTGCGAGCTGACCGACGAGGGCCTGGTCTTCACCGGCAGCGGCAGGATCCACGGCATCGACGTGGACCTGAGCGAGGTCGGCGAGCTCACCCCGGGCATCGCGGCGGTCGCCGCGCTGGCCGACTCGGAGTCGGTGCTGCGCGGGGTCGCGCACCTGCGGCTGCACGAGACGGACCGGCTGGCCGCGCTGACCAAGGAGATCAACGCGCTCGGCGGCGACGTCACCGAGACCGAGGACGGTCTGCACATCCGCCCGCGCAAGCTGCGCGGCGGCGTCTTCCACACGTACGACGACCACCGGATGGCCACCGCGGGCGCGGTGATCGGTCTGGCCGTGGAGGGCGTGCAGATCGAGAACGTGGCGACGACCGCGAAGACCCTGCCGGACTTCCCGAAGATGTGGGCCGACATGCTCGGGCAAGCTCCGCGAGGCACGACGGGAGCGGGAGCGTAGGGGCCCCGTCATGCGCAGGTACGGCAAGCACACCGACGAGGACGACATCCGCCAGCGCCCGAACCCCAAGGGCAACCGGGCCAGGACGAACATCCGGCCCAAGCACGAGGACGCCTCGGAGGGCTTCGTCCTGACCGTGGACCGGGGCCGGCTGACCTGCCTGGTCGAGGACCGTACGGTCACCGCCATGAAAGCCCGTGAGCTGGGCCGCAAGGCGGCGGTGGTCGGCGACCGGGTGTCACTCGTCGGTGATCTGTCCGGAAAGAAGGACACCCTCGCGCGGATCGTGCGGATCCAGGAGCGCAAGTCGGTCCTGCGGCGCACGGCGGACGACGACGACCCGTACGAGCGGGTGGTCGTCGCCAACGCCGACCAGCTGGCCATCGTCACGGCCCTGGCCGATCCGGAGCCGCGGCCCCGGATGATCGACCGCTGCCTGGTCGCGGCCTACGACGCCGGGCTGGAGCCGTTGCTGGTGCTCACCAAGTCCGACCTGACCTCCGCGGACAAGATCCTGGAGATCTACTCCACGCTGGGCCTGAACTACGTCGTCACCAACCGCGAGGAGCTCGCGACGGGCGACGCGGCCGAGCGGGTCCGCGAGCGGCTGACCGGCCGGATCACCGCTTTCGTCGGGCACTCGGGCGTCGGCAAGACCACCCTGGTCAACTCGCTGGTCGCCGAGGGTCGCCAGCGCGCCACCGGGCACGTCAACGCGGTGACCGGCCGCGGCCGGCACACCACCACCTCCGCGCTCGCGCTCCCCCTCCCCTCGGGTGACGGCTGGGTCATCGACACCCCCGGTGTGCGTTCCTTCGGCCTGCACCACGTGGACCCGTCCCGGGTGATCCTGGCCTTCCCGGACCTGGTTCCCGGTACGGAGGAGTGCCCGCGCGCGTGCAGCCACGACGAGCAGGACTGCGCGCTCGACAAGTGGGTGGAGGACGGCCACGCGGATCCGGCGCGGCTGTACTCGCTGCGGCGGCTGCTGGAGACGCGGGAGCGCCGCGAGGGCGACTGATCCGGCAGGGTTTGCCTGACTCCATGTCTGGTAAATGCATAATCGCACCAAGTGACAGGACGTCACGTGACGCGGGGAGGCATACGCCATGGCGTGGCTGCTGGTCGTGGTCGCCGGACTACTGGAGACCGGTTTCGCGGTCTGCCTCAAGCTCTCCCACGGGTTCACCCGGCTGTGGCCCACGATCGCCTTCGCCTGTTTCGCGCTCGGCAGCTTCGGCCTGCTGACCCTGGCGCTGAAGAAGCTGGACGTGGGCCCGGCGTATGCGGTGTGGACGGGGATCGGCGCGGCCGGCACCGCCATCTACGGCATGGTCTTCCTCGGCGACCTGGTCTCCACCCTCAAGCTGGTCTCGATCACCCTGGTCATCCTCGGGGTCATCGGGCTGCAGCTCTCCGGCTCCGCCCACTGAGCAGGGCGAGCAGTTCGGCCGCCCCCGGCTCCTCCCCCGGGGCCACCACGTAGGAGAGCGCGAGGCGTACGGCGAGCTCGCACCGCCGGACGTCCTCCGCGGGCATGAGCGCCGCCGCGGCCCGGTCGCGTACCGCCCTGGTCAGCTCACCGGGCCCGGGCGCGCGGCCCGGCGCGGGCAGGTCAGGGTCCCAGAACCCGGTCAGCAGGGCCCGTACGAGGGGATACGCGCGGGCCGCCCGTAAGGTCCACTCCGCGACCGCGGCGAGCCGCTCGCCCGTTCCCCCCGGGGCGGCGAGGGCCCGGTCCACCCCGTCGAGGTACCGGTCGGCCTCCAGCCGCACCAGGGCCCGGCCCAGGCCCCCCTTGCCGCCGAACTCGTTGTAGAGGCTCTGCCGGGACACCCCGGCCGCGGCCGCGACGTCGACCATCTTCACGGCCGGCCACGGGCGCGCGGCGAGGGCCGCTCCCGCCGCCTCCAGCAGGGACTCCCGGGCCGTCGGCATCGTCGCCTCCCCCGTTTGGCTCCTCAGCCAGAGTTGACGGGCCGCCAGATCCTGTCAAGGGCGCCCGCGGGCCGCACTGTGGACCTCGGTCGCCGGGCCGCTGCGGTCTCGATACTGTTCGGGCATGCCCGAGTATGACGATGACCTGCGCCTTGCCCTTGAGCTCGCCGATGCGGCGGACGCCACCACGATGGAGCGGTTCCGCGCCCTCGACCTGGCCGTCGAGACGAAGCCGGACATGACTCCGGTGAGCGAGGCGGACAAGGCCGCCGAGGAGGTCGTCCGGGCCGGCATCGAGGCCGCGCGGCCCGCCGACGCGATCCTGGGCGAGGAGTACGGCCTCAAGGGCAGCGGCCCGCGCCGCTGGGTCGTGGACCCGATCGACGGGACGAAGAACTACGTGCGGGGGGTGCCCGTCTGGGCGACCCTGATCTCCCTGATGGAGGAGGGCGCCGACGGGGTGTTCCGCCCGGTCGTCGGCGTGGTGTCCGCACCGGCGCTGGGGCGCCGCTGGTGGGCCTCGAAGGGCGGCGGCGCCTTCTCGGGCGGCGCGCTCGGCGACACCACCCGGATCGGCGTGTCCAAGGTGGCGGAGCTCGGTGACGCCTCGTTCGCGTACTCCTCGCTGAGCGGCTGGGAGGAGCAGGGCCGGCTCCCCGGCTTCCTGGACCTGACCCGGGCGTGCTGGCGCACGCGCGCCTACGGCGACTTCTGGCCGTACATGATGGTCGCGGAGGGTTCGCTGGACCTGTGCGCCGAGCCGGAGCTGAACCTGTGGGACATGGCCGCGATCGCGGTGGTGGTCGAGGAGGCCGGCGGCCGCTTCACCAGCCTGGACGGCGTGGACGGGGTGCACGGCGGGAACGCCGTGGCGTCGAACGGGCTGTTGCACCAGGAGATGCTGGACCGGCTGCGCCCGAGCGCCTGAGCGTGCCCCCTTGATGACCCTGCGTTGTCGTGGGAATGTGAGAATCCTCCGCTTGTGCGCTTGTGAACCCTTTCTCCAGGGTTCCGGCGCACCCACCCGGGCGGAGGGACTCACCAGGAGGTGGCTCTCTTCATGCTCGTCCGTGACGCCATGAGCACCGTGATCCTCACCCTCGGACCCGCCCACACCCTCCGGCAGGCGGCCTGCCTGATGTCCGGCCGGCGCATCGGCGCGGCCGTCGTCCTCGACCCCGACCACAGCGGCATCGGCATCCTGACCGAACGCGACATCCTCAACTCGATCGGGGCGGGCCACGACCCCGACCGGGAGACCGTGAGCGCGCACACCACCAACAACGTGGTGTTCTGCACCCCCGACGCCACCCTGCAGGAAGCCGCCGAGGCCATGGCCCACGGCGGTTTCCGGCATCTGATCGTGCTCGAACACGGCGGCCCGGTGGGCATCGTGTCCGTACGCGACATCATCAGGTGCTGGACCCCCGGCCGCCGGAAGGCGGTTCCCGCCTGACGCGAACGACGCCCGGCCGGGACCCCCGAGGAGGGCGTTCCGGCCAGGCACCCCGCACCCTTTCGACCCACACTGGACATGATCCAATTCGCACAGCGGTCCAAGATCGCAGTCCTTCGGGAGTTACACCAGGTCACCCCACTGTTAGGCTGACGTCCATGAGTGACCTGCTGGAACGACTCCGCGGACGCGGCTGGCGCATGACGGCGCAGCGGCGTGTCGTGGCCGAGGTGCTCGACGGTGACCACGTGCACCTGACGGCCGACGAGGTGCACGCGCGCGCCGTGGCCAAACTGCCCGAGATCTCCCGGGCGACCGTCTACAACACGCTGGGTGAACTGGTCACCCTCGGCGAGGTCCTGGAAGTCGCCACCGACCGCCGCGCCAAGCGCTACGACCCGAACGCCCACCGGCCGCACCAGCACCTCGTCTGCGCCCAGTGCGGCGCGATCCGCGACGTCCACCCGGCGGGTGACCCGCTGGCCGACCTGCCCGACTCGGAGCGCTTCGGCTTCCTCGTGTCGACGGCCGAGGTGACGTACCGCGGGATCTGCCCGAACTGCGCGGGCGCCTGAACGCACGGGAAGAGGCCCGGACCCCACGGGGTCCGGGCCTCTTCCCGTCCTGGCGCACGGACCCGTCTTGGCGCATGGAAACGACTCAGGGCCCGGATCCATCGGATCCGGGCCCTGAGTCTTCAGTAGCGGGGACAGGATTTGAACCTGCGACCTCTGGGTTATGAGCCCAGCGAGCTACCGAGCTGCTCCACCCCGCGTCGGTGAACCCAACGTTACGTGAGACCCCCAGGCAGATGCAAATCGGTTAACCGACCCCGGGAGGCTCACGCCGAGAGCTCCTCGGCCAGCGCCTCCCGGAGCCGCGCCGCCCGCTCCGAAACCTCCGCGGGACCCAGCTCCATCGCGCGGACGCACCACTTCTGGCCCTCCGCGAGGTCGCCGTGGCGGGCCGCCAGCAGGCCCAGCCGCAGCGCGGCCCGGCCGTGGCCCGCCACCGCCGCCCGGGTCCACCACAGGGCGGCCTCCGGCTCGTTCCCCTCACGGGCCAGCAGCAGCCCGAGGTTGAACGCGCCGTTGCGGGAGCCGGCCTCGGCCGCCTCCCGGTACCACCGGGCGGCCACCTCCACGTCACCGCGGGCGGAGGCCAGCATGCCGACCCGCACCTGCGCCCGGCGGTGGCCCAGCTCCGCGGCCCGCTCGTACCACTCCTCGCTCTCGGACCGGACGGTCCCGCCCACCGGCTCGCCCAGCGCCACCGGCTCCGGCGGCGGGGCCAGCGACTCCAGCAGCGCGGCCAGCCGGAAGGCCGCCTCGGCGCTGCCGCCGCCCGCCGCGCACCGCAGGTGCCGTTCCGCGGCCCGCTCCTCGCCGTCCCGCACCAGCGCGATCCCGACCTGCAGCGCCGCGTCCGTGTGACCGGCCGACGCGGCCCGCTCGTACCACTTCAGCGCCGTACGGTCCTCGTCCCGGCTGGCGAAGAGGATCCCGAGGTTGAAGGCGGCGTCGACGCTGCCCGCCTCGGCGGCCTTCGAGAACCACGGCTCCGCGCCCGCCGCGTCGCCGCCCTGGAGCAGCAGGATGGCCAGTGCGTTGGCCGCCTCGCGGTGCCCGGCGTAGGCGGCGCGCCGGTACCACTGCTCGGCCTGCGCGGTCCGGTCCTGCGCCACGCACAGCAGAGCGAGGTTGTACGCCCCGTTCTGGTCGCCCGCGTCCATCGCGGTCCGGTACCAGCGTTCCGCGGTCTCGGTCTCGCCGCGGGCGGCGTGCAGCGCGCCCAGGGCGTTGGCGGCGTTGCCGTCGCCGTCCTGCGCGGCGCGGTGCCACCACGCGGCCGCGCTGTCCTCGTCGCCGGCGTCGCGCAGCAGGAAGCCGAGCGCGCACGCGGCACGCGCCTCGCCCTGCTTGGCGGAGGTCAGGTACCAGCGGCCCGCCTCCTTGAGCTCCCCGCGGGCCTCCAGCAGCGCGCCCAGGTGCAGCGCGGCACGCCGGTGCCCGCGCGCGGCGGCCTGCCGGTACCACTGCTCGGCCTCGGCCGGGTCGCCCTTGCGCAGGTGCCGCGCCAGCCGGTAGGCGGCCTCGCGGTGGCCCTGTTCGGCGGCGGCGCGGAACCACCGCTCGACGCCCTTGTCCCCGCGGTGCTCCAGCAGGTCGGCCAGGCCGTACGCGCCCAGGGCGTGGCCGGATTCCGCCGCCTGCCGCATCCAGTACTCGGCGGCGGGCTCGTCCCCGCGTTCGCGGAAGTGGCGGCCCAGGGCGTGCGCGGCGGGCGCGGATCCGGCCACGGCCGCGACGCGCCACCAGCCGGCGGCCTCGTCCGGGTAGCCCCGCTGGTGCAGGAGTACGCCGAGGTTGTTCGCGGCGGCCCGGTCCCCCTCGGCGGTGGCGCCGCGCAGGTAGGGCTCGGCCCCGTCCAGGTCGCCGCGGCGCAGCAGCAGTGCTCCGAGCACGCTCATGGCACCGGGGTCGCCCTTGTCGGCGGCCGCCCGGTGGCGGGCTTCGAGCTCTGCGTCGCTCGCCGCGTCGACCTCCCCGAACACGTCCTCCTCGCCGTGCCTGGCCAGGAGATCCGCATCGCTCAGCGCGTTCCGGGCGTCGGCGGCCGGAGCCGCCCCCTTGGCCCCCGTGGCCGGTTCGGCTTCCGCCCTCGCAATCCGCCCTGGCTCCAGCAGAGTTGGCCTGTCCCCCATGAATCCCATCGTCGCATCACCTGCTACCCGCGTACACCTGGTATGTCGCAGCCAGTGAGGTCACTACAGCGTTTTGTCGACATGCCCACAGACCGCTAAGTCAAACACGGTCCTGCCCCAACTCACCCGCCCCAGTTACCGCGTGTCCATCCCCGTACATATCCGGGGCATATCCCGGACATGACGAAGGCCCGGATCCATCGGATCCGGGCCTTCGTCTTCAGTAGCGGGGACAGGATTTGAACCTGCGACCTCTGGGTTATGAGCCCAGCGAGCTACCGAGCTGCTCCACCCCGCGTCGGTGAAACCACCGTATCACGACGCGGGACGAAGCCGTTACTCCTTGATCACGGGCCGCCCGCTCACTGACCGGCCGGCTTGGGCGTCGCCGCCTTCGCCTCCGCGTCGATCGCCCGCTTCAGCGCCGACTTGATCTCCTCCTGGGCCTTGCCGAAGGCCGCCCAGTCGCCGGCCTGCCGGGCCTTCTCGGCGTCCTCGACCGCCTTCTGCGCGTCGGCGAGCGCCGCCTTGACCGTCGGGTCCTGGCTGACCGGGGGCTGGACGTTGCCCTCGCCCGGCGGCTGCGCCGGCGGGACGGGCGTGGTCGGGGCCTCGGCTCCGAAGACCACGTTCAGCGCCTTCTCCAGGGTGTCCTCGAAGGCCGTCTGATTGCCGTAGGTCACCAGCACCTTGCGCAGCAGCGGGTACTTCAGGCCGGAGCTGCGGACGTACACCGGCTCGACGTAGAGCATCCCGTCGTCGAGCGGCACCGCGAGCAGGTTGCCGTACTCGATCTCCGAGTCACCACCGCGCAGCAGGCGGATCGACTCGGCGATCTTCGGTTCGGACTGGAACTTGCTCTGTACCTGGCCGGGGCCGTCCGGCGGCTTGCTCGTCGGCATCTTCAGGATTCTGATCTTGCCGTAGTCCGGGGTGGCCGGATCGGCGTTGACCGACATGAAGGCGCTCAGGTTGGGCCGCTCGTTCGGCGTGAACGTCGTGGTGAGGGAGAAGACCTGGTCCTTCTCCTTCTGACCCGGAGTCTTCATCGACAGGTAGTACGGCGGAACCGCCGTGCCGGCCTTGGTCGTCGGGTCGTCCGGGACCGCCCACGCCTCACTGCCGCTGAGGAAGGTCTGCGGGTCGGTGACGTGGTAGCGGGTCAGCAGCTCGCGCTGGACCTTGAAGAGGTCCTGCGGGTAGCGCAGGTGGTCCAGGAGCGGCTTGGAGATCTCGCTCTTGGACTTCACCGTGCCCGGGAACGCCTTCATCCAGGTCTTCAGGACCGGGTCCTCGGTGTCCCACTGGTACAGGGTGACCGTGCCGTCGTACGCGTCGACGGTGGCCTTCACCGAGTTGCGGATGTAGTTGACCTGGTTCTCCTGGGCGACCACCGCGCGCTGACTGTTGGTCAGCGAGTCCGCGGTGCTCTGGCCCAGCGTGGTGCGCGAGGCGTACGGGTAGCCGTTGGTGGTCGTGTACGCGTCGACGATCCACACGACCCGCTTGCCGATCACGGCCGGGTACGGCGCGCCGTCGATGGTCAGCCACGGGGCGACGGCCTCGACGCGGTCCTTCGGCGTGCGGTTGTACAGGATCCGCGAACCCTCGCCGATGGCCCCCGAGTAGAGGATCTGCGGCTCGCTGAAGGTCAGCGCGTACGCGGCCCGGTTGACCGGGTTGTCGAGGTTGACGCCGGAGTCGCCCTTGTAGCTCGTCTCCTTCTCGCCCTTGTCGTCCGAGTAGTCGAGCTCCTTCTGCGGGCCGCCGACGATCGAGTACTGCTTCGTCTGCTCGCCGTAGTAGATGCGCTGCTCGAAGTCGGTGCCGAACATCCCCTTGGAGGGCAGGTCCGACTGGGTGAAGTCCGGAGCGCCCTGGTCACCGACGGTGGTGCCCTTGGCCGCGACCACGCCGTAGCCGTGCGTGTACTTGAAGTGGTCGTTGATCCAGTTGTTCTTCGGGATGCCGCCGATGTTCAGCTCGCGCAGCCCGATGACCGTGTCCTGCGCGCTGTACCGGTCCACGGCGAGCGTGGACGGGAAGGCGTAGTAGCCCTTGACCTGCTGGAGCTGCTGGAAGGCGGGCGAGACGATGTTCGGGTCCAGGAGCCGGATGCTGGCGGTCGAGTCGGCCTGCTGGCGCAGGACCGACTTGTCCGTCTTCGGGTTCGGCACGCCCGCGTAGTCCGACACCTCGGAGCCGGCGACCCCGTAGGCGTCGCGGGTGGCCTTGATGTTCTTCTGGACGTACGGCGATTCCTTGGCCTGCTCGTTCGGCTGGACCTGGAACTTCTGCACGATCGCCGGGTAGAGCCCGCCGATCAGGATCGCCGAGAGCACCATCAGGCCGAAGCCGATCACCGGCAGCTGCCAGGTGCGGCGCCACAGCGTCGCGAAGAACAGCAGGGCGCAGATCGCGGCGATGGCGACGAGGATCGTCTTCGCGGGCAGGTAGGCGTTGGCGTCGACGTACCGCAGGCCCGTCCAGTTGTCGGCCGCCTTGAAGTCACTGGACTTCACCGCCAGCCCGTACCGGTCGAGCCAGTACGCGACGGCCTTGAGGCTGACGAAGAGGCCGAGCAGCACCGACAGGTGCCCGGTGGCCGCGGCGGTGGCCCGGGCGCCCGGGCTGGTCACGCGCAGCCCGCCGTACAGGTAGTGCACGACGGCCGCGGCGATCACCGACAGCACGACCGCGGCGAAGCCGAAGCCGAGCAGGAAGCGGTACCAGGGCAGGTCGAAGGTGTAGAAGGACACGTCCATGTGGAACTGGGGGTCCTTCGTGCCGAAGGGCACCCCGTTCACGTACATGAGCCAGGTCTTCCACTGGCCGGCCGCGGAGGCGCCCGCGATCAGGCCGACGAGCACGGAGATGCCGAGGAGCAGCCACTTCTTGTACGGCGCCACGCTCATCCGGTAGCGGTCGAGGCTCTGCTGCTCCATCGACATCGCGCTGAGCGGCGGCCGCAGCCGGTGCGCCAGCCAGATGTTGAAGCCCACGGCCCCCGCCATCAGCAGGCCGAAGACGGCGAAGAGGCCGATCTTGGTCCACAGGGTGGTGGTGAAGACCGTGGAGTACTTCACGGAGCGGAACCAGAGCCAGTCGGTCCAGAAGCCCGCGAACATGATGAAGAGCATGGCCAGGACGGCAAGCACGCCCAGGGTCATGAGCAGAGTCCGGGCTCGCCGGGAGGGGCGGCCGACTCTCATCCGTGGCCCGGAAGGGCCTCCGCCGCGGTCCGGCATCTGGAAAGCCAAGGTCCACACCTCGAAAGTCGCTGAGTCTGGTATTAACGGGGCCCCCGATCGTAGAGCCCACTCTTGCAACTTACTGAGGCTTTAGTCAGTTCCCGGTATCCGCCGGAAAGGAGGCAGGATGTTGTCCATGTCCAACGTTTCGCCTTCCCCCGGCACGCCGATGGCGGCCAGCCCGCTCACGCGGGCCTGTCTCGAGATCGACGAGTACGCCTCCGGCCTCGGCTGGGACCAGCCCGCGCGGCTGTTCGCCCTCGTCGACACCGCCAAGCTCAAGAAGCAGGAGCCGCGCCTGGCGACCCAGCTCGGCCTCGACCAGGACGACGCCGGCAACAGCTCCCTCACCCCGATCGAGCAGGACGCGCTGCCCAAGGGGACCCCCCTCGACAAGTTCCTGGGCACCGTCGCCTGGCCCGACGCGGTCGTCGGCTGCGCCCTGACGGTGGAGCGGCTGATGCTGCCGCCGTCCGCGGAGGCCTCCGTACCGGAGGGGCTGAACGACAAGCAGCTGGCGAAGTGGGTCGCCGGTCACCCGGAGCGGCAGGAGGTGCGCCTCACGGTGGCCGTGCTGCGCGACGGCTCGCGCGAGTCGGCCGTACGGCTGCGGGAGAAGGACTCCTCGACGGAGGTCCTCACGGGCGGCGGACTGGTGCCCGGGCTGGCGGAGGCGCTGGCGGCGACCTTCTCCTGAGCCGTGCGGGGGGGGGTCAGGGCCTGGCGCCGCACTGCGGCAGCCCGGCCTTGTCCCCCTTGCGGATCTTCTCGAGCGCCTTCGTGGCGTCGTCGATGGTGGAGACCTTCACCAGGGTCAGGCCCTCGGGCACGTTCTTGGAGGCCGAGGCGCAGTTCTCGGCGGGCGTGAGGAAGTACTCGGCGCCCGCGTTGCGCGCCCCGATGGTCTTCATCTGGATGCCGCCGATGGGGCCGACCTTGCCCGTGTCGTCGATGGTGCCGGTGCCCGCGACGAACTTGCCGCCGGTCAGGTCCTCGGGGGTCAGCTTGTCGACGATGCCGAGGGCGAACATCAGGCCGGCGCTCGGCCCCCCGACGTCGGCGAGCTTGATGTCGATCGTGAACGGGAAGGTGTGGTCGGTGCCGGCCCGGATGCCGACGATGGCGTGACCGTCGCCCTCCGCCTTGCCGGCCGTGATGGCGATCTTGGTGGAGCCGCCGGGCTCCCGGTTCGCCTTGGCCGCCTCGGCCGCTTCCGCCGCGGGCACGATGGTGAACTCGACCGGCTCTCCGGGCTTGTGCCTGGTGACGAACTTGGCCACGTCCTCCGGCGCGGTGACCGGGGTGCCGTCGACGGCCTTGATCACGTCACCGGCGTGCAGCTTGCCGTCGGACGGGCTGTCCTTGACGACGGAGGCGACGATCACGCGGGCGGAGACGGGGATGCCGAGCTGCTTCAGGGCCGCGACCTTGGCGCTCTGCTGCGACTGGCTGAACTCCTCGGCGTTCTCCTGGGTGGACTGCTCGTCCGTCTTGCCGTCGGGGTACAAGTTCTCGTGCGGTACGACGATGTTGTCGTCGGCCAGCCAGCCGTAGACCGCTTCCAGCAGGTTCATGTCGTAGTCCGCGCCGGTGACGCGGACGGTCGTCATGTTGAGGTGGCCGCTGGTCGGGTACGTCTTGCGCCCCGAGATGTTGAGGACGGGCTCGCCGTGCGAGTCCCCGAGCGTGTTCACGGTCGGGCCGGGACTCATCTCGGAGTACGGGACCTTGATGAAGACCCCCGCGCAGAGCAGCGCGAACAGCACGAGCGTGGAGGCGAGCATCGTCGCGGTGCGGCGTGGCATGGATCCGACAGTACGGGACGGCCCTGTGAAGCGGCTCCCGGGGCCGGTCCCCAGGGGGCGCGAGCACTCGCGGGACGCGTCAGACGGCGTCGGAACCGGAGTGTGCTTCCGCCTTCACCCTGGCCGGATCGGCCTTGCCCATGGCCTCGCGGAACCGCGCGTAGCCGGCGAGCTCGGATATGTCGCCCTGCGTACGGTCGCGTGCGGCCCAGCTGCCCCATATGCCCGCGCCGATCGCGGCGAACAGCGGAATCAGCAACCACGCCAGAGATGCCATGGGCGTGTCTCCCTACCCCGAAAGTACGTGCCGTTGTGGTGGCTTCAACGCTCGTGCCCGTGGGGGGGTTACGCAAATCGAGGGCGTGTTGCGCGGCCGAACGGGTGCGAGGGTACCCCCTTGCGGGGGCGGCCCTCCGGCCGGGGGTCAGCAGGCGCCGACCCACTCCTCCGAGCCGTCGGAGAACGTCTGGTGCTTCCAGATCGGGACCTCGTGCTTGAGGTCGTCGATGAGCATCCGGCAGGCGTCGAAGGCCTCGCCGCGGTGCGGGCAGGAGACGGCGACGACGACGGCCAGGTCGCCGACGGAGAGGTCTCCGACGCGGTGCACGGCGGCCAGGGCGCGGACCGGGTACTTGGCCACGACGCGCTCGGCGACGCGGCGCATCTCGGCCTGCGCGGTGGGGTGGCAGGAGTAGCCGAGGGATTCGACGTCGGCTCCGCCGTCGTGGTTGCGCACCGTGCCGACGAAGAGCGTCGTACCGCCCGTCGCGTCGTCGCCGACGGCCTGGAAGACCTCGTCGATCGAGAGCGGCTCGTCACGGATCTCGAGCAGCCTGATGGGATCCGGAGCGGCCTGCTCGCCGGGGTGGTCGAAGTGCGGTGCCATGCCTTCATCGTGCCCTAGCCGCCGACGCGGCGGAATAGCCGAATCGCCCGTCCCCCGCCCCCCGCCTTGGGATCCTCCTACAGGAGCGACCCCGGCCCCGCCGACGCCTGAGGCCCCGGGGCGGCAATTCCAGCCCCGCCGGCGTTTGAGGCGCGGGGTCCGGGGCGGAGCCCCGGGAGCCCGGGCGCAGCCCGGGGCCGCTTGCGCGTCGGCGCCGCAGGACCGCCTCCGGAGCGGCGGCACGGCCTACAGGCCGCGCCGCCTCCGCGCCGCGCGGACCACCGCGGCCGCACCCAGCAGCGCGACCGTCGCCCCGGCCGCACCCGCGGCGGTGGCGTCCTTGCGGCCCAGCCGCCGCCCCGCGACGGTGTGGCGTCCGGCGACCTCCTGGAGGAGCTCGGCCAGCACCTCCTCGTTCGTCCACCTCGGCCGCCAGCCCGCCGCGTGCAGCCCGCTGACGCTGACCACCCACGGGTGCATCGTGTAGGCGAGGTCCCCCGCCGGGGACGGCGTGAGCCCGATCCGGTGCAGCCTGGCCGCCGCGCCCAGCGCGACCGCGGACGGGAGTTCCATGCGGCGGATGCCGCTCAGCTCCTCGACCTCCTCCTGCTCCAGCCAGCCCTCGCAGCCCACCGCCAGCTCGCCCTCGACCTTCTCCAGCGCCGCGTACTCCAGCGCGCTGACCAGGTCCTCGACGTGGCAGAACTGCCAGGTCGGCCGGGAGCCGGCCACCACCAGCAGGCGCGGGGACTCGAAGTACCGGGTCAGCGCGGTGTCCGTACCGCCGACGAGGACCGCGGGGCGGACCACGGTCACGTTCAGCCCGGGGTGCGCGCGCGGTGCCCGCCGCCCCAGCCGCTCGATCTCCAGCAGGTCGCCGACGCCGGTCGCCTCGGCGGTGGCCCGCAGCTCGGAGTCCTCCGAGAGCGGGATGTCGTTGTCCGGCAGGGCCCCGTAGACCATCGCCGAGGTGCACAGCACGACCCGGTGCACCCCGGCCGCCGCGGCGGCCGTGAGCACGGTCTGGGTGCCGCGCACGTTGTACGCCGTACGGGCCGCCGGGTCGGTCTCCAGGTCGAGGTCCAGCGCGAGGTGGACGACCACGTCGGCGCCGCGCAGCTTCTCGGCGATCGCCGGGTCCCGTACGTCCAGGACGTGCCACTGCGCGGCCGCGCAGTCGCCGCGCCGCTCGTCGATCGCGACGACCTGCTTGACCTCGTCGGACTCGACCAGTCGGCTCACCAGGGCGGCGCCCACCCCGGTCGCGGCACCGGTCACCGCGATCACCGGACCGCGCAGGGCCGGGTTACGCGGCTGGCGAACACCGTCGGTGCTCTCGCCCTGCTCGGGGCGATTTTCCGGGCTGAGCTTGTCCAAAGCGTTCGGATCCGGGGAACTCACCAGGCGTCTCCAGCGGTTGTCTTCAGTAGGGACGCGCCGTGACGCGTACCTACCAGGTGATGTCCATCCTGCCGCAGCCCAGGAGTCGGCGGAGCACCGAGCCCGCAAGCGGCTCGGGTGTCTACGCTGGGTGGTGTTGTCGGACCATTGCCCGTCGGCACCCGCCGGCGGCCCTACGAGCCGAGGAAACCCGTGAGCGACACCCCATTCGGATTCGGCCTTCCGCCGGAGGAGCCGGACAACGGCGACGAGGGCAAGAAGAAGGGCAATCAGGGCGGTCAGGGCGGCCCGAATCCGTTCGGGTTCCCGGGTATGGGACTGCCCGGCGCCGGCGGCCAGGGCGGCGCGGACAATCCGTTCGCCGCGATGTTCGGCTCGATGAACCCCAATGACCTGGGCGCCGCCTTCCAGCAGCTCGGCCAGATGCTGAGCTACGAGGGCGGTCCCGTGAACTGGGACATGGCCAAGGACATCGCCCGCCAGACCGTCGCCCAGGGCACGTCGGACGGCGTGAAGGACGTGAGCGTCGGCATCGCCGAGAAGTCGGCCGTCGAGGAGGCCGTGCGCCTCGCCGACCACTGGCTGGACGGTGTGACCTCGCTGCCCTCGGGCGCCAACACCGCCGTGGGGTGGAGCCGCGCCGAGTGGGTCGAGGCGACCCTCCCGGTGTGGAAGGAGCTCGTGGACCCGGTCGCAGAGCGGGTCGGCGCGGCCATGGGCGGCGTGCTGCCCGAGGAGATGCAGGCCATGGCGGGCCCGCTGCTCGGGATGATGCGTTCCATGGGCGGCGCCATGTTCGGCCAGCAGATCGGGCAGGCCGTGGGCGTGCTCGCGGGTGAGGTCGTCGGCTCCACCGACATCGGGCTGCCCCTGGGCCCGGCCGGCAAGGCCGCGCTGCTGCCGCTGAACATCGAGAGCTTCGGCAAGGACCTGAGCGTCCCCTCGGACGAGGTGCGGCTGTACCTGGCCCTGCGTGAGGCGGCGCACGCCCGGCTGTTCGCGCACGTGCCGTGGCTGCGCTCGCACCTCTTCGGTGCGATCGAGGGCTACGCCCGCGGCATCAAGGTCGACACCTCCAAGATGGAGGAAATGGTCGGTCAGCTCGACCCGTCGAATCCGGAGCAGCTCCAGGAGGCGCTCCAGGGCGGCATGTTCCAGCCGCAGGACACTCCCGAGCAGAAGGCCGCCCTGGCCCGCCTGGAGACGGCGCTCGCGCTGGTCGAGGGCTGGGTGGACGCGGTCGTGCACGAGGCGGCCAAGCCCCGCCTGACCTCGGCGGACGCGATGCGCGAGACCATGCGCCGGCGGCGCGCCTCGGGCGGTCCGGCAGAGCAGACGTTCGCGACGCTGATCGGCCTGGAGCTGCGTCCGCGCCGGCTGCGGGACGCCTCGCGGCTGTGGGCCTCGCTCACCGACGCGCGCGGGGTGGACGGGCGCGACGGGCTGTGGGAGCACCCGGACATGCTGCCGACGGCCTCCGACCTGGACGACCCGGACGGCTTCGTGCACCGCGAGCAGCCGGACTTCTCGGAGCTGGACAAGATGCTCGGCGAGGCCGCGGAGAAGCGCGACGAGGACGGCGGCGAGAAGTGAGCCTGCACGAGGACGCGGTCCTGGTACTGAAGACGTACGAGGACCAGCCGGAGCTGCGCGACGTCTACCTGGAGCACCTCGCCGCCCACGAGGACGGGGTCTACAAGCCCTGCCGGGCCGGGCACGTCACCGGCAGCGCCCTGGTGATCGACCCCGAGCGAGGGCGGGTCCTGCTGACCCTGCACCGGAAGCTGGGCATGTGGCTGCAGATGGGCGGCCACTGCGAGCCCGGCGACGACACCCTGGCCGGGGTGGCGCTGCGCGAGGCCGTGGAGGAGTCGGGTATCGCCTCCGGGCTGAGCCTGCTGCCCGGTGGGCCGGTGCGGCTGGACCGGCATCCGATCCCGGCGCCCTGCAACTGGCACCTGGACGTGCAGTACGCGGCGCTGGCCCCGGCCGGCGCGGAGGCGGAGATCAGCGACGAGTCCCTGGACCTGCGCTGGTTCCCGTACGCGGAGGTGCCGGCGGTGGCCGACGCCTCGGTCGTGCGGCTGCTGGAGGCGACTTTGGCGCGGCTCGGCGCCTGAGCCGTGGATGCGCGGAGGGGCGGTCCCGCACCGGGACCGCCCCTCGCGTCGTTTCGGCGCGTCGTTCCGGCGCGTCGTTTCGCCGCTAGTTCCAGGCGTTGTTCTGGTTCTGGGCGTGCGCGCCGTGCTGGCCCATGCCGAACTGGGCCGCCATGCCCTGGCCCAGCTGGGCGTTCTGCGGCGGCAGCACCTCGCTCGGCTGGACCAGCGCGAAGCCGGTGCCCAGGAAGCTGAGCTCCCAGCCCTCGCCGGTGTTGCCGCGGCGCCGCCAGACGCCGGTGGAGTGCGTCTGGGCCTGCATCTGCACGCGCAGCGAGGTGGACCAGGCGACGATGGCGTCCGCGTCGGCGTTGACGTACTTGTCGGGCGTGACCTGCATCATCAGCGGCTGCCCGGAGGTCATCAGGGCCACCTTGCCGCGGCCGGTGATGTTGAGCTGGTACTTGCCCGAGCCGGAGATCCCGTACTGGCTGTCGACCGCGATGGCCTCGGTGTGCAGCGTGGAGTCCAGGGCGAGGACGTAGCTGCTGTCGACGGTGAGGCCGTCCTGGTCCACGTCGACGACGTGGACGTACTGGGCGAGGTTGGCCAGGTAGACCGTGCCCTGCCCGGAGCAGCGCATCAGGTCGAGGCCCTCGCCGGTGCGGGCGCGGGCGGTGCGCTGGGTGGTGCTCTGGTACTCGCCGTCGAAGTCGACGATGCCCTGGTAGGCGACCATGGCGCCCTTGCGGGCGAGCACGTCGTCGTGGCCGGTCAGCGTGACCCGCAGCAGCTGCGGGTTCTGCACGGCGTACCGCTCCTGGGACTGCGCCTCGGCATGGGCGAAAAGTGAGCTCTGCATGATGTGCCTTCTCCCCCTCAGCCCCGGACCCGGAGCCGGTCGGTGCTGTCCTCGCTGGGCTGTACGACGACGATGCCCTGGCCGGAGAAGGCCATCTGGTAGGCCTCCCCGCTGCCCCGGCCGATCAGGGACGAGGCCTTGAAGCTGCGCTTGCCCTTGACCTTCAGGTTCGGGGACCAGGCGACGAGCGCGTCGGGGTCGACGTACGTCTCGTCCTCGCCGCGGCCGCAGTCGACGACGATCGGGGTGCCGCGGGAGGTGATGGCGACCCAGCCGGTGCCGGCGACCTGCACGTTGAACAGGCCCTGGCCGGCGAACTTCGCCATGCCCTTGACGCGCTCGACGCCCCACTGGAGGTGGGCGTCGAAGGCGAGCAGGTTGGTGCCGTTGACCGAGAGGGCGTCGTTGTTGAGGTTGATGCAGACGACGTCCGCACCGTAGTCGGCGAGGTAGAGCAGGCCGTCGCCGGTGCACTTCATCAGCGGGGTGCTCTCGCCGGTGAGCCACTGCGAGGCCATCTGGCGGACGGCGGGCGGGTTGGGCTCGTACTGGACGAAGCCCTCGTAGGCGACCATCGAGCCCGTGCGGGCGAAGAGGTCCTGGCCGCTCTGCATGGCGACCTTGAGCATGGCCCGGCCGTGGTTCTCCATCCGGGCCGTGACGGGGGTCGGGGCGTAGCCCGCGAGCTGCTGGTTCATGGCGTTCATGTCGGGCTCCCTCAGACCTCGTACGGCTGGACGACGATGAAGTTGCCGGGAGCACCGCGGAACTGGAGGTTCACGGTCTCCCCGCTGTGGCCGGGGTAGGCGTTGCGCCGGAGCCGGACCTGGCTGGAAAGGATCACCTGGGAGGCGGCCGACCACGCCACGATGGCGTTGCTGTCCGCGAAGGTGGTCGGGGTGACGGGCAGGACGACGGGGACGCCGTGCGTCTTGACGATCACGGTGCCGGTGCCCTGGAACTGCATGGTGAACAGGGCGCCGCCGGGGATGCCGTGGCCCTCGATGCGGCGGACCTCGTGCTGGAGCGACTCGTCGAAGGCGAGGACGGCCTCGGCGGAGACGCAGATCGCGTCGCCCTGGAGTTCGATGGCGTGCAGGTGCGCGCCGTTCTCCGCGAGGAAGACCTGGCCGCGGCCGGTGCAGCGCATGAGCTGCATCTCCTGGCCGGTGGCGTTGCCGACGATGCGGCCGGCGAAGCCCGCGCCCTTGTAGCTGAAGTCGACCTTGCCCTGGTACAGGACCATGCTGCCCTGGCGGGCGAGGACGGGCTGGCCGCCCATGCTGAGGTCGACGCGCATGAGCTGCTGGTTCTGCGCGGTCCAGCGGGCGCCGGTAGGGGCTTCCTTGTACGGCTGGAGGGCGGCGGCGAGGCCCGCGCCGGCCGCGGGGGCGGCCTGCTGGGGGTAGCCGGGCTGCTGGCCGTAGGCGGGGGGCTGCTGGCCGTACGGCTGCTGGCCGGGGACCTGGCCGTAGGCGGGCGGCTGCTGACCGTAGCCCGGCTGCGGCTGGCCGACGGGGACCTGACCGTACGACGGCTGCTGGCCGTAGGGCGCGGGGGCCGGGGCGGGCGGCGGCGGGACCTGGCCGTAGGGCTGCTGCGGGGGCTGTCCGTAGGACTGCGGCGGCGCGGCCAGCGGCGCGGCCATCGTGGGCGCGCTGTGCTGCGGGTACGCCTGCGGCTGCGGGGCGGGGGCCTGGGCGGCCGGGACCTGGGAGCCGTAGGAGGGCGCGGGGGCCGGGGCCTGCGGGGCGGGTGCCTGCGGGGCGGGGGCGCCGAACGACGGGGCCGGGGCGGGGGCCGAGGCCTGCGCGGCCTGCGGCGGCGGGGCGAATCCGGGCGAGGCCGCGGCCTGCGGCGGGACCTGCTGCTGCGGCTCCTCCTCGGCGACCTCGCCGCCGAAGTTCTTCAGCAGCGCCTCGAGTCCGCCGTCGAAGCCCTGGCCGACGGCCGCGAAGCGCCAGACGTCCTTGAGGTAGAAGTCGCCGAGCATGACGGCCCGCTCGGTGCTGAACTCCGAGCCGTTGAACGAGTACCGGACGACCTCTTCGCCGCCCGCGACGATCCGGATGTAGCCCGGGCCGATCTGCGACATCTGACCGGCGCCGTCGATGGTGGCGGTGAAGGACAGCTTGTGGATGTGCGCCGGGACGCGGTCCAGGGTCACACGGAAGGACTCCGCGTCGCCGGACTGCGCGCCGAGCAGCTGGATGGACTCCTCCGGCGACTTCGGCTGGTTGAAGAAGACGAAGTAACGGTCGTCCGAGAGCTGTTCGTTGGCGTCGAGGCCGAAGCAGCTGATGTCGAAGGTGAGTCCCGGTCCGGAGATCTGGACGCCTACGTACAGGTCCGTGCCCGCCGTCAGATCACTGATCTTGGCCTTGTGGCCTCGTTGGAATTCCCTGGCCATACGTAACGACCGTCCCCCATCCCGACTGTGAATACGTGCCGCTCAGGCTAACGGCAACTTCCGACATCCGGCCAAGCCGGTACCGACCCGGTACATATCACGCCGCGCCGCCCGGGACCTATTCGTCGCGGGCCGCGGGGACCTTCGGCAGCCGCTCGGCCGCGACCACGCCCTCCAGGTATCCGCGGGCCCGCTCGGTCTTCGGGTAGGCCTCCAGCAGTTCCCAGAAGCGGGGGCCGTGACCGGGGACCAGGAGGTGGGCGAGCTCGTGGAGGAGCACGTAGTCGACCACGTACTCCGGCATTCCCTGGAGGCGGTGGGAGAGCCGGATGCTGCCCTCGGCCGGGGTGCAGGAGCCCCAGCGGGTGTTCTGGTTGGTGACCCAGCGGACCGAGCGCGGGCGTGCGCGGCCGCCGAAGTACTGCTCGGACAGACGCTCGGCGCGCTCGCCCAGTTCCGCGTCGCCGATGGCGCGTCTGCCCTCCTGGGCGGCGAGCTTGTCGAGCATGACGCCCACCCAGCGCCGCTCCTCCGCCTCGGACATCCGGGCAGGGATGAGGACGACCGTACGGTCACCCTCGCGGTAGGCGGATACGGTCCTGCGGCGGCGCGCGCTCCGGCGGACTTCCACGGCGCGCTGCGTTGGGTCGGCGGACACGCCACGACGGTACCCGCTGGGCGTCGCGGAAGTCCCGCTCGTCCGGGGTTCGAACATGATCGATTCACGGCGGGTCCGCAGAACACCCCTTTTCTCCATCTCATATGCCCAATACCTCCCGCCTGTGGACAAATTCCTGCACGGAATTCGGCGGGCGGGCACTGTTGCGGAAGTGGCCGCGGAAGACGTGGGCGAAGCCGACGAAGCGCACGACGCGGGTGACGAGGAATTCGGGATCGGGATCGGGATCGGGACCCGGATGGGGATCAGGGGAGGCTGGGGATGTATCCGAAGGTGAAGCCGGCGCTGGCGCGGGCCTGGAGGGATCTGCAGACGGTTCAGTTCGGGGTGACCCCCGCGCACGCGGTGGTGCTCGGTCCGGTGGACACGGCGACGGGTGCGCTGATCGACCGGATCGACGGGACGCGGGGGATGGAGCTGCTGCGCGCGGAGGCCGCGGCGATGGGTCTGCCGGACGGTCAGGCGGACGAGGTGGTGCGGCGGCTGGCGGGGGCCGGTCTGATCGATGACGTCACCGCGGGCGGGCCGCGGGCGCAGGCCGTGCGCGAGCGGGCGGCGGTCCTGGAGCGTCTGGGGCCCGATCTGGGCTCGCTCTCCCTCGTGCACCGCGAGCCGGGCGGGGACTTGCGGGGCGTGGCCGCGCGCCGGGCGATACGGGTCCAGGTGCGCGGGAGCGGCAGGGTGGGCGCGGTGATCGCCTCGGTCCTGGCCGGGGCCGGAGTGGGCCGGGTCGAAGTCCTCGACGGGGGCCGGGTGGAACCGGCCGATGTGGCGCCGGGCGGTATCGGGCCCGGCGGGGTGGGCCGCCTGCGGGCGGAGGCGGCCGGGAAGGCGGTGCGCGAGGCGGCCCCGGGCCCCGCCCCGAGGGCCGCGGAACACACGGGGGCGGAGCCCGGGCTGGCCCTGGTGGTGGTCGCACCCCGGGACGGGCTGGGGGCCTGGGCGCCGGATCCGGAGACCTCGGCCGGCTGGGTCGCCAGCGGCGTCCCGCACTTGTTCGCGGGAGTGCTGGAGGGCACCGGGCTGGTGGGGCCGCTGGTGCTGCCGGGGGCTACGGCCTGCGCCGGGTGCATGGAACGCGACCGGGTGGACGGTGATCCGGCCTGGCCGAGGATGCTGGTGCAGTGGAGATCGGCACACCGCCGCCGCGCGGCCGCCGCCTGCGATCTGGGGCTGTCCACGGCCGTGGCCGGCCTGGCCGCGGCGCACGCGCTGTCCTTCCTCGACGGCGAGCTCCCGGCCAGTACGGGCTCCCGCTGGGAGGTGGCCCTGCCCGCCCTGCACTGGGAGGCCTCGCCGGTGCGCCCGCACCCCGACTGCCCGTGCGGGGCGAGCGCGACCCGTCCAGCGGCGCTGGAGCACGCGGGAGGAGGATCGGGAGCGGACCGGCGGGAAGGGCCATGACAGGATGCGGGGGATCCGCCGGGCCGGAGGGCGGGCCGGAGGCTGCCGCTTGCGGCGCAGCTGTCTGGGAAACGGAGGGGCGTTATGTCTGATCTTCCCCGAAAGGCGGTCACCCGTACCGCCAAGCTGGCCGCGCTGCCGCTCGGCATCGCCGGCCGGGCCACGTGGGGGCTGACCAAGCGGATCGGCGGGAAGTCTGCCGAGATAGTGGCGCGCGAGCTCCAACAGCGCACCGCGGAGCAGCTGTTCCGCACGCTCGGGGAGCTGAAGGGCGGTGCCATGAAGTTCGGGCAGGCCCTGTCGGTCTTCGAGTCGGCCCTGCCCGAGGAGGTCGCGGGGCCGTACAGGGCGGCGCTGACCAAGCTTCAGGAGGCGGCTCCGCCGCTGCCTGCGGCGACGGTCCACCAGGTGCTGGCGGAGCGGCTCGGCGCGGACTGGCGGGAGTTGTTCGAGGAGTTCGAGGACAAGCCGGCCGCGGCGGCCTCCATCGGCCAGGTGCACCGGGCGGTGTGGCACGACGGCCGGGCGGTGGCGGTCAAGGTCCAGTACCCGGGGGCCGGGGAGGCCTTGCTGTCGGACCTGAAGCAGCTGGGCCGGTTCGCGGGGCTGCTGGGTCCGCTGATCCCGGGCATGGAAATCAAGCCGCTGATCAAGGAGTTGCGCGACCGGGTCGCCGAGGAACTCGACTACGAGCTGGAGGCGGAGGCCCAGCGGACGCACGCGGACGCCTTCACGGACGACCCGGACGTGGTCGTGCCGCAGGTCGTGCACCAGGGCGACCAGGTGCTGGTGACCGAGTGGCTGGAGGGCACCCCGCTGTCGGAGGTGATAGCCGACGGCACCGACGAGGAGCGCGACCGCGCCGGTCAGCTGCTGGCCCGGTTCCTCTTCTCCGGTCCCGCGCGCACCGGGCTGCTGCACGCGGACCCGCACCCGGGCAACTTCCGCCTTATATCGGCCGCGGACGGCCGGATGCGGCTGGGCGTCCTGGACTTCGGCACGGTCGACCGGCTGCCCGGCGGCTGGCCCGAGCCCATCGGCAGGTCGCTGCGGATGACCCTGGACGGCGACGCCGAGGGGGTCTACGGCCATCTGTGCGCGGAGGGGTTCGTGAAGGAGTCCATAGAACTGGACCCCGACGCGGTGCTGGACTACCTGAAGCCGATCATCGAGCCCGCCGAGGCCGAGGAGTTCACCTTCACCCGGCCGTGGCTGCGCGGCCAGGCGGCGAGGATCGCCGATCCCCGTTCCCCCGCGCACCAGTTGGGCCGGCAGATCAACCTGCCGCCCTCGTACCTGCTGATCCACCGCGTGACGCTGAGCACCATCGGGGTGCTGTGCCAGCTGGGCGCGACGGTGCGGCTGCGGGACGAACTGGACGCCTGGCTGCCGGGGTTCGCCTCCGGGGAGTGATGCCGTGAGGCGGTCACCACCAGGAGGAGTCGAGCCTGCCCTCGATCGCGCGGAGGTTGGCGCGCGCGCAGTCGACGCAGAAGTACTGTCTGGTCCCGTTCTCCACCGAGCAGGTCCAGGTGGGCGGGGGGCCGGGCGGGGCCTGGGTGCCGCAGCGCGCGCAGACGACGGGCTCGGGCTCGGTTTGCGGTGGGACGGGGTGGGGAGTCGGCTGGTCCACCTGCAGACGATATCCCCGTACGGGGTGGAGGGCCGTCCGCAACGCACCGGGGGGACCGGTCCCTTCGGACCGGTCCCCCCGGTGGCGCTGTCTTCTTCAGCTCTTAGTGCATGACGGCCATGGCCAGCGCGCGGCGGGCGCGCATCGAGACGCGCTCGGCTCGCCGCTGCATGCGGCGGGCGGCGACCAGGCGCAGGGCGTGACGCTCGGCGTCCGCCTCACGCATGCGGTCGTCCATATGGGCACGAGCCAGGGCTTCTGGGATGAGTTGCATTTCGCGGGTCCTGTTCTGACGCGAGGTGATCGCGCCTGCGGTGATGAAGTCTGCGTGGGCGGCGCCGTGCGGCTGCTCGCTCGTGGTGGAGGGGGACATGAGGGCCTGCTTCAGGGGGTCGTGCGTGAGGGGGCGGTCGATGGTTCCGAGGGCGGTCATGCCGCTGCAACCGGGTTCTTGCGCGGACGGCCACGCGGGCGCTTCCGGGCTACGACGACGCCCTGGACGAAGAGCTCTCCGCCCCAGACGCCCCAGGGCTCACGACGCTCGGTCGCCCCGGCGAGGCAGGCCTCGACGAGCGGGCAGGTGCGGCAGAGGGACTTCGCGTACTCGACGTCCGCCGGGGACTCGGCGAAGAAGACCTCCGGGTCGAAGGTGCGGCAGGGAACCGGGACGCCGAGGTTCTCGATGGCGTCGTCGAGCGCGGTGAGCGCGGTGAGCGGGGTCAAGGTGGAGTCCTCCGGGACTGCGGGCGGGGAGAGAGTCTGGGTCTGCGATACGGACGGGGCGTGCGCTTCGAGTTGCACGGTGTTTTCTTCCTCGTCTTGGTCGGCTAGTCGTTCCGGCCGGTCGGCCGGTCTCGGCTGGTCTGGTTCTGCCAGTCCCGAGGCCCCTTCGCTCCGTCATCCCCGTTCGGGGACAAACAGAAGGGCCGCGGATCCCGGGTGGGGTTCCGCGGCCCTGAAGGCGCCGGCCTGATCTTGCGATCAGGCTGGATCACTCCAGGGTTCGAGCCCACGGAAGGCCCACATCAGGTGGTGCTGGTGCTTCGTCGTCTGCTTCGTCTGGCGCTTGAATCCGGCACTGGCGGCACCGGCTGCGGCGGCGAGGCCATAGGCGCCCTGCGCCTGAGCTTCTGCTGCCAGTACTGCCACCGGTGCCTGGGTCGGTCGCTCATTGCGCGCGCTGACCGGAAGGGTCGCCAGCAGGGCAGGGCGGCCGGCGGAAATCGCGGACGCACCGGTACCCCGGAGGGAGACGGAACCGAGCAGGCAGGAAGCGGCGACCGAGCGATCGGTCATTTTGGTGAAGGTCATGAAGCTGGTCACTGGTCTCGCCTCCTCTCGGCGTCTCGGGGACCTGGCCCGAGGGCCCGTCCCATGCGTATTCGGATAAGTACAGCACGGATCAGGGGCTTCGGAGAAGCCACCGTTTCCGTTGCTAAGAACCTATGGGTCTTCGCTGGGCATGTGCAAACTATTTTTCCGACGAGTTTCTACGCGTCGTCAGAATCCCCGGTTCCGCTCTCCTGGCCTGCACAGATGGCCAGGACGTCGGCCCCGTACCGGTCCAGCTTGCGGCCGCCCACTCCGGAGATCATCGCGAGCTCCCCCGGCTCCGAGGGCGCGGCCTCCGCGATGGCCATGAGCGTCTTGTCCGTGAACACGCAGTACGCGGGCATTCCCTGCTCCTTCGCCTGCACCGCGCGCCACTCCCGCAGCCGCTCGTAGAGCCCTTCGTCCATGTCGGACGGGCAGTCCTCGCAGCGCATCAGCTTGAGCTCGCCGGCCTCGGTCAGGGTCTTGCGGCACACCCGGCACAGCGTGGGCCCCCGCTTGCCGCTCCTGCGTGCCGCCCGGTCCGCCGGAGAGCCCGGCAGGCTTCCGGGAGCCGCGGAGCCCGGCCGCAGGCCGCTCAGGAACCGGCTGGGCCGACGGGAGGCCCTGCCGCCCGGGGCGCGGGAGAGCGCCCAGGAGAGGGTCAGGTGCAGCCGCGCACGGGTGACGCCGACGTAGAGCAGCCGGCGCTCCTCCTCGACCTGCTCGTCGGTCTTGGCGTATGTGATCGGGATCATGCCGTCGGTGAGGCCGACGAGGAACACCGCGTCCCATTCCAGGCCCTTCGCCGCGTGCAGCGAGGCCAGGGTGACGCCCTGCACCGTCGGGGCGTGCTGGGCGGCCTTGCGCTCCTCCAGCTCGACCGTCAGGTCCGCCAGGGTGGCCCCGGGGCGGCTGCGGGCGAAGTCCTCGGCGAGGCGGACCAGGGCGGCCAGCGATTCCCACTGGTCGCGGACGGCGCCGGAGCCGGCCGGCGGCTCCGCCGTCCAGCCGGTGGAGCTGAGCACGGCGCGGACCTGGGCGCCCAGTTCCACGACGTCGTCGAGGACCCGGTCGTTGCCGCCGGAGCGGGCGGCTCCGCGCAGCGCGAGGATCGCCTTCTGGACCTCCTGCCGCTCGAAGAACCGTTCGGCCCCGCGCAGCTGGTAGGGGACCCCGGCGTCGGCGAGGGCCTGTTCGTACACCTCGGACTGGGCGTTGATGCGGAAGAGCACGGCGATCTCACCGGCCGGGACGCCCGCCGCGATCAGGTCGCGGATCCGGCGGGCGACGCCCTCGGCCTCGGCGGGCTCGTCCGGGTACTCGGCGTACACCGGGTCGGGGCCTGTCTCGCGCTGCGAGACGAGCTCCAGGCGGTGTTCGGCGGCCCGGCCCCGGGCCTGCTTCAGCAGGCCGTTGGCGAGGTGGACCACCTGGGGGGTGGAGCGGTAGTCGCGGACCAGCTTGACCACGGTGGCCTGCGGGTAGCGGGTGCGGAAGTTCAGCAGGTGGTCGGGGGTGGCGCCGGTGAAGGAGTAGATCGTCTGGCTGGCGTCGCCGACGACGCAGAGGCTGTCGCGCTCGCCGAGCCAGAGGTCGAGCAGCCGCTGCTGGAGCGGGCTGACGTCCTGGTACTCGTCGACCACGAAGTGCTGGTACTGGGCGCGGATCTGCTCGGCGATGTCGTGCCGGTCCTGGAGGATGCCGACCGTCAGGAGCAGCACGTCCTCGAAGTCGATCATCGCGCGGTCGCGCTTGAGCTGCTCGTACGTCCCGTAGATCTGTGCGATCTCGGCCAGGTCCCGGGGGGCCTCGCGGCCCGCCTTGACGGCGGCCGCCGGATAGTCCGCGGGCACCGTCTGGGTGACCTTGGCCCACTCGATCTCGCCGGTGACGTCGCGCAGCTCGCCCCGGTCGAGGCGGATGCGGCAGCGGGCGCCGGCCTCGGCGACGAGCTGGATCTTGCGTTCCAGCAGCCGCGGCACGTCCCCGCCGATGGCCCTGGGCCAGAAGTACTGGAGCTGGCGCAGGGCGGCGGAGTGGAAGGTGCGGGCCTGGACCCCGTCGGCGCCGAGTGCGCGCAGGCGGCCGCGCATCTCCCCGGCCGCGCGGTTGGTGAAGGTGACGGCCAGCACGCTGGCGGGCATCAGCTGGCCGGACCGGACCCCGTACGCGATCCGGTGGGTGATCGCGCGGGTCTTGCCCGTGCCGGCGCCGGCCAGCACGCACACCGGTCCGCGCAGGGTCGTGGCGACCTCGCGCTGCTCCGGGTCCAGGCCCAGGAGCACCGCGTCGGCCGATTCCGGGGCGCCGGCGGAGGCGGTGAAGGATGGGGAGTGCGTTGCTGCTGTCACCCCGCAATGCTGCCAGGTCCCGTGGGCCGGGCGGGAAACTTGTCCACAGCCCGCGCACGTTCGTCGTACCGGTCCGGCCGCGGGAGTGGTACGGGAATGGCGGCGGGGTCCCGTACGTTCGGGTACTCGGACCACCGAGCCCTCACGAAGGAGAGCGCAGCATGCAGGACACGGGCACCGTCACGATGTACAGCACCACCTGGTGCGGCTACTGCCGCCGGCTGAAGACCCAGCTGGACCGCGAAGGCATCGCGTACAACGAGATCAACATCGAGCTCGACCCGGCGTCCGCGGCGTTCGTGGAGAAGGCGAACGGCGGCAACCAGACCGTTCCCACCGTGCTCGTGAAGTCCGCCGCCGGCAACGAGTCCGTCATGACGAACCCGAGCCTGGCCCAGGTCAAGCAGGCCCTCGCCGTCTGAGCGGTCCACCGGGCCCGGCCGTGCCCGTCAGAAAGGCCCCCGCCTCGGCGGGGGCCTTCTGCCGTGCCCGGCGTGACGCCGTGACGAACGTCACCCGGCGACGAAACTCACGCGGCCGGCTTCGGCAGCGGTTCGCCGTACCAGTTCTCGACGAGGCGGGCGGCGATGGAGATGCCCGACGGGGGCACCACCTCGCCGGTCTCGAACGCGCGGCGCAGGTCCTCGCGGGAGAACCAGCGGGCCTCCTGGATCTCCTCGCCGTCCACGTTGATCTCGGAGGTGGTGGCGCGGGCCGTGAAGCCCAGCATCAGGCTGTACGGGAAGGGCCACGGCTGGCTGGCCACGTACTCGACCTCGCCGACCCTGACGCCCGCCTCCTCCCACACCTCGCGCACCACGGACTGCTCGATGGACTCGCCCGGCTCCACGAAGCCGGCCAGGGTCGAGAAGCGGCCCTCGGGCCAGTGGACCTGGCGGCCGAGGAGCGCGCGGTCCTGCTCGTCGGTGACCAGCATGATCACGGCCGGGTCGGTGCGCGGGTAGTGCTCGGCGCCGCAGCCGGGGCAGCGGCGGATGTGTCCGGCGGCCGCGACGACCGTGCGCTCGCCGCAGCGGGAGCAGAAACGGTGCATCCGCTGCCAGTTCTCCAGCGCCACGGCGTGCACCATCAGCCCGGCGTCGCGCGGGCCCAGCAGCAGTCCGGCCTCGCGCAGGCCGGCCGGGCGGGCCGACTGGTCCATGCGGCCCGGCAGCGAGTCCTTCTGCAGTGCGAAGTACCGTACGCCGTCCTCGTCGGTGCCCAGGAAGTACCGGTGCGTCTCCGTGGCCGGGGCCTCGAAGGCGGCGGTCATCACGATGCCGGTGCCCCCGTCGGGGGTGTCGTCGATCAGCACCTGACCGCCGGAGACGACGAAGACACGGGTGGTGGGGTGGCTCCAGGCCGCGGCGAGCCACGCCTCGTCGAGGCGGTGGTGCGCGGCGCGGTCGATTCCGCTGGGCGCGGCGAGCGAGAGCGGGCGCTCGGTACGGGTGCTCACAGGTACTTCCAACTCCCCCGGTGGTGGGACTAGGCAGGCGTACGGACTACGAGTGCGGCGGATGCGGGTGCGTGCGTGGTACGGGTGTCAGGCGCTCCCGCCCCGGTGGGTGGCGGCCAGGTCGCCCCACAGGTAGGCGGTCGTCTCGACGCCCTTGAGGAGGAGATCCAGCTCCACCTTCTCGTTCGGCGAGTGCCAGCCGTCGGAGGGTACCGAGATGCCGAGGAAGAGGACGGGGGCGTCCAGAACGTCCTGGAGGTCGGCCGCCGGGCCCGAGCCGCCCTCGCGGGTGAAGCGGACCTTCTGGCCGAAGGCGCGGCCCATGGCCCGTACGACCGACTGCAGGGCCGGGTGGTCCAGCGGGGTCAGGCACGGGCGGGTCGGGGCGCCGAAGGTGATGGAGTGCCGGATCCCGTCGGGGACGCGGGCGGCCACCCAGTCCCTGACGGCCGCCTCGACCTCGTACGGGTCCTGTCCGGAGACCAGTCGGAACGACAGCTTCAGGTGGGCGGAGGCGGGCACGATCGTCTTGCCGCCGGGGCCCTGGTAGCCGCCGCCGATGCCGTTGACCTCGGCGGTCGGGCGGGCCCAGACCCGTTCGAGGGTGGAGTAGCCGGCTTCGCCGGCGGCCGCGTGGGACTTGGCCGTGCGCAGCCACTCCGCCTCGTCGAAGGGGAGCTCGGCGATGAGCGCCCGCTCGGTGTCGGTGAGTTCGGCGATGCCGTCGTAGAAGCCCGGGATCGTGACCCGGCCGTCCCCGTCGTGCAGGGCGGCCACCAGGCGGGCGGCGACGGTGGCCGGGTTCGGCACGGCTCCGCCGAAGGCGCCGGAGTGGATGTCCTGGTCCGGGCCGTGGAAGTCGATCTCGCAGTCCGCGACGCCGCGCATGCCGGTGCAGACGGTGGGGGTGGTCTCGGACCACATGCCGGTGTCGGAGACGATCACGACGTCGGCGGCGAGCTCGGCGGCCCGTGCCTCGACGAGCGCGCGGAAGTGCGGGGAGCCGGACTCCTCCTCGCCCTCGATGAGCAGCTTCAGGTGCACGGCGGGGGCTGTGGCGCCGGTGGCGGCCAGGTGCGCGCGCACCCCGAGGGTGTGGAAGAACACCTGGCCCTTGTCGTCGGCGGCGCCGCGGCCGTACATGCGGCCGTCCTTGACGACCGGTTCGAACGGCTCGGTGTGCCAGCCGTCGGCGAGGGCGGCCGGCTGCACGTCGTGGTGCCCGTAGACGAGGACGGTGGGGGCGTCCGGGTCCTCGCTCGGCCAGTGCGCGAAGACGGCCGGGGCGCCGTCGGTCTCCCAGACGTCGGTGACCGGGAAGCCGGTCTCCTTGAGCTTCGCGGCCAGCCATTCGGCGCTGCGGCGCACGTCGTCCGCGTGCTCGGGCTGCGCCGAGACGGAGGGGATGCGCAGCCATTCGGCCAGGTCGTCGAGGAAGGCGGCGCGGTGGGTGTCGATGTACGTGCGGACGACGCTGTCCGGCGTGCTGAGGCTCATGGCCACGAGCCTAGCCCTCCGCCTGAGCATCACCGTCCGTGCCCGATTTGCCTTGGAGGATCCGCTCAAGACGGGCCCGGCCGGGGAGGTTGCGGGGGCGGATCACGCGGCCGCTGCGGACGTGCAGGAAGGCGGCCTTCACCTTGGCGAGGGGGGTACCGGTGGCTTCCGCCCAGGCCAGGCGGTACACGGCGAGCTGGAGGGGGTCGGCCTGGGTGGTGCGGCCGGTCTTCCAGTCGACGATCTCGTAGCCGCCGTCATCGGTGCGGTACACGGCGTCGATCCGGCCGCGGATGACGCGGCCGGCCAGGGTGAGCTGGACCGGTGCCTCCATGCGGTGGGGCGGCCGGTCGGCGTACTCGCTGCGTTCGAAGGCGGCCTTGAGGGCGTCGAGGTCGGCCTCGTCCGCGATCTCCTGGTCGGAGCCGGGCAGCTCGGTGGCGGGGTCGAGGACGTCGAGGAGCGGGAGGGGCAGCTCGTCGAAACGGGACTCCACCCAGGCGTGGAAGCGGGTGCCCTGGCGGGCTGCGGGCTGCGGGGGCTTGGGCATGGGCCGGGCGAGGTCGCGGGCGAAGCCCTGCTCGTCGGCGGCGAGGCGCAGGAGCTGGCTGGCGGACAGGGCGGGCGGCAGCTCGACGTCCCGGACGGCGGCGCGGGCACGGCGGAGCTCGCCCTCCAGGGCGTCGAGGTCGCGGTCCCAGGAGGCGATCGTCCGTGCCTCCTCGGGGGTGAGGGGGGTCGGGCCGCCGGGGGCGCCCCGGCGGGCGGGGCGGGCGGGCCGTGCGGGCCCGGGCACGCGTACGGCTGCGCCGTGGGCTTCGTCGGCCTCCCAGAGGTCGCCGTACGGGTCGGCGGGGTCCGGCAGGACGGATGTGTCCCCCACCCCGCCCCTTCCCGAAACCGGGGCTCCGGCCCGGGGCACGGCTGCGCCGCCGGCCCAGCCCTCGACCGCCCAGGGGTCGTCGAGGCCCGGCCCCTCGCCCGGGGCAGGGGCTCCGGAGACGGGCGCCCCTGCGCCGGCGGGCCGGGGCTCCGCCCAGGGCTCAGCGGCCCAGGGGTCGTCGGCGTCCGGGCCTTCGGCCGGGGGCGCGGGGGAGCTCCCGGGTGGGCCGGGCGCGGCCGGGGGCTCGGTCGGCCAGGGTTCGTCCTCGTAGGACGGGTCCTCGCAGTGCGGGGGCCAGAGGTAGGGGTCCTCGTCCTCGGGGGGAGGCGGGGTCGCCAGGTGGGATTCGACCAGGGCCGCCGCCGCCCGGCGCAGGGCGAGCGAGGCGGGGTCCAGCGGGAGCGGCCATGAGTGGTCCGGGGCGGAGTCGTCGGCGAGGGACGGGTTCTCGGCCTTCGGGTCGGGTTCCTCCGCCCAGAACTCGATCTCGCCGAAGCCCGCCGCGCAGTGCTCGTACAGGGCCGTCAGGAACGCGGACGGGCCGCGGCGCTTCTTCTGCGTGGGGCCCCACCAGTGCCCCGACGCCAGCAGGAGCGAGCGGGGGCGGGTGAAGGTGACGTAGCCGAGGCGGAGTTCCTCCGTCTCCTTGTGGGACTTCAGCGCCGCCTTGAAGGCCTTCAGGCCCGCCGAGGTCCACGCCGGGTCCGCCGGCAGGGTGGCGGCGTCGCCGCGCAGGGCGTACGGGAGCACCTTCGCGTACGAGGTCCAGGCCTCCGGCGCCTTCTCCTTGGGGAAGGAGCCCGCGCAGAGGTCGGGGACGACGACCACGTCCCACTCCAGGCCCTTGGACTTGTGGGCGGTCAGGACCTTGACCGTGTTCTCCCCGCCGGGCAGCGCGTGGTCCAGCCCCTTCTCGTACTGGGCCGCCGTCCGCAGGAAGCCCAGGAACGCGAGGAGGGTCGCCTCGCCGTCGAGGGCTGCGAAGCCGGCGGCGACGTCCATGAAGTTCGACAGGGTCTCGCGGCGGCGGGCGGCGAGGGCGTGCGGGGACGCGGACAGTTCCACGTCCAGGCCCGTGGTGGCCAGGACCCGGTGGAGTACGTCCATCAGCGGGTCGGCGAGGGAGCGCCTGAGGTCGCGCAGCTCCTGGGCGAGGTGCGCGAAGCGGACCCGGGCCTCGGCCGAGAACGGCAGGTCGTCCGGGGCCTGCCCGGCGCCGTCGAGGAAGGTCTCCAGGGCGTCGGCCAGGGAGATGATCTCGGCCGGGTCCACGCCCTCGACGGCCGCCGCGAGACGCTCGTCCGGGTCCTCGGCGGAGGAGGGGGCACGGCCCACCAGCAGGCGGGCCCGGCGGCCCAGCAGGGCCAGGTCGCGCGCGCCGATCCGCCAGCGCGGGCCGATCAGGAGCCGGACCAGTGAGGCGTTGGCCCCCGGGTCCTGGAGCACCTCGCAGACCGAGACCAGGTCCGCGACCTCGGGCAGGTGCAGCAGGCCGGACAGGCCGACGACCTCCACCGGCACGTCCCGGGCCACCAGCACGGCCTGGATCTGCGCGAAGTCCCCCGCGGAACGGCACAGCACCGCGATCTCCCCCGGCTCCGTGCCGGTGCGCACCAGGTGGGCGACGGAGTCCCCGAGCCATTCGAGTTCCTCGGCGTGCGTCGGCAGCAGCGCGCAGCGCACGTACCCGGCCTGTTCCTCGCCCGGGGCCGCCCGCAGCGCCTCGACGCCCTCGTGCATCTCGCGCAGCGGGGCGGCCAGGCCGTTGGCGAGGTCGAGCAGGCGGCCGCCGCTGCGCCGGTTCTCGCTGAGGGAGAAGCGGGTGGCGGGGCTGCCGTCGGCGTGCGGGAAGTGCTCGGGGAAGTCGTCGAGGTTGGCGACGGAGGCGCCGCGCCAGCCGTAGATGGCCTGGCAGGGGTCGCCGACTGCGGTCACCGCGTGCCCGGTGCCCGCGCCGAAGAGGCCGGAGAGCAGGAGGCGCTGGGCGACGGAGGTGTCCTGGTACTCGTCGAGCAGGACGACGCGGAACTCCTCGCGCAGCAGTGCGCCGACCTCGGGGCGGGTGGTGGCGAGCTGCGCGGACAGGGCTATCTGGTCGCTGAAGTCGAAGAGGTCGCGGGAGCGTTTGGCGGCGCGGTAGCGGGAGACGAGTTCCAGCAGTTCGAGGCGGCCGCGGACGGCCTCGGGGACCTTGCGCAGGTCCTCGTTGGTGAGCTTGGTGCCGGCGAGGGTGTCCAGGAGGGCGGTGTCGTGGGCGCGCAGCACGTCCGGTTCGACGAGGTGCTCGGAGAGTTCGGCGTCGAGCGCGAGGAGGTCTCCGACCAGGTCGGGGAGGGATTTGGTGAGCGCGGGGTAGGGGCCTGGGGCCTCGCGCAGCACCTTCGCGGCGAGCTGGAAGCGGGTGGCGTCGGCGAGCAGGCGGGAGGCGGGCTCCAGGCCGATGCGCAGCCCGTGGTCCTTCAGGAGCTGCCCGGCGAAGGCGTGGTACGTGGAGATGCGGGGCTCGCCGCCGGCCGCGTCGGGATCGGCCGGGGAGGGGTCCGGGTCGGTGATGCCGGCCCGTGCGAGGGCCTTGCGCACGCGCTCGGCGAGCTCGCCGGCGGCCTTGTTGGTGAAGGTCAGGCCGAGGACCTGCTCGGGCGCGACCGCGCCGGTGCCGACGAGCCAGACGACGCGGGCGGCCATGACGGTGGTCTTGCCGGAACCGGCGCCCGCGACGACGACCTGCGGGGCGGGTGGGGCGGTGACGCAGGCCATCTGTTCGGGCGTGAAGGGGATCCCGAGGAGCTCCTTGAGCTGCTCGGGATCGGTGAGGACGGGGGGACGCGCGGACACGTAAAGAGGCTAGCCGCACGCACCGACAGCCCCGACCGGTCGGCCCCCGCCGGGCCTGCGGCGGCGGGGTCGGGTGTGCGGCGGGGTGCCCTGGGCGTTTGAACCCCGGGGCCCGGCCAGCCTGACACCCCCGCGCCGGCGGGGTCGGGTGCCCGGCGGAGCTGGCCCCCGTTGCCACCCCCGCGCCGGCGGGGTCGGGCGTGCGGCGGGGTGCCCCCGCAGGGCGTTGGAACGCTGGGGCCCGGCCAGCCTGACACCCCCGCGCCGTCGGGGTCGGGTGTGCGGCGGGGTGCCCCCGCAGGGCGTCGAACGCAACCACGCTTGCTTACCAGTGCCTCTGCAGGTTCGACGCCCGAGGAGGTACCCCGGCGCGCGCCCGGCCCCGGCGGCCCCTGCGTGCGGGCCGCTGCGCGGAGCTGGTCCCCTACCCGCCCTTCCACCGTTCCCCGGGCTCCGCCCGGACCCGCGCCTCAAACGCCGGCGAGGCTGGATCTGGGTCCGCCCCGGACCCCGCGCCTCAAACGCCGGCGAGGCTGGATCTGGGTCCGCCCCGGCCCCGCGGCTTGAACGCGGGCGGGGCTGGATGGGGCGCCGCCCCAGACCCCGCGCCTCAAACGCCGGCGAGGCTGGATCGGGCCCGCCCGGGCTCGCGCCTCAAGCGCCGGCGGGGCTGGCGCGGGCCCGGTGGGGCTGGGGTTGGCTGGGGGCCGTCACTCGATCGTCTGGCGGCCTTCGGGGCGGGCGCTGCAGGAAGCGCGGAAGGAGCAGTGGTCGCACTGGCGGCCGGTGACGGGCGCGAAGCGCTCCTCCAGGACCCGGCCCGCGGCGGTGGCGAGGAGGTCCCCGACCCACTCGCCGTCGAGCGGCTGCTGCGCCTGGATCTTCGGATCGTCGGAGCCCTGGCGGAGCTGGACGAGTTCCGCGCCGCCCGGCTCGGGGCGCAGCCCGTCGAAGACCTCGTCGACGGCGCCCTCGCGTACCGCGAGCTGGTAGACGGCGAGCTGGGGATGGCGGGCGACCTCGGCCTTCGTGGGCGAGGACTTGCCGGTCTTGAAGTCGACGACGTACGCGCGCCCCTGCGGGTCCGCTTCGACGCGGTCCATGGACCCGCGGATGCGGACGGCGTACTCGCCCGCGTCGAGGGTGACGTCGAACTCGTGCTCCGTGGCGACGGCGGCCCGGCCCCCGCGGTCGGTGGTGTGCCAGCGCAGGAAGCGTTCGAGGGCGGCGCGGGCGTTCTCCTTCTCCTGGCGGGACTTCCACGGCGCGTCGAAGGCGAGGGCGTCCCACACGGAGTCGAGCCGTTCCATGAGGACGGCCAGGTCGGCGGGGGTACGGCCGGAGGCGACCTCGTCGGCGAGGACGTGGACGACGTTGCCGAAGCCCTGGGCGGCGGTGGAGGGGGCGTCGGCCTTGACCTCGCGGCCGAGGAACCACTGGAGGGAGCAGGTGTTCGCGAGCTGGTCCAGGGCGCTGCCGGACAGGGCGACGGGCCGGTCCCGGTCGCGCAGCGGGACGCTGCTGCGGGTGGGTTCGTACAGGCCCCACCAGCGCTGCGGGTGCGCTGCGGGTACGAGGGGCCGGCCCTCGTCGTCGGTGAGCGCGGCGAGCCGGGCGAGGCGGCGGGCGGCCGCCTCGCGGAGCTGGGGCGAGGCCTCGGGGTCGACGGTGGTGGCGCGGAGCTCGGCGACGAGCGCGGGGACGGCGAGGGGGCGGCGGGGGCGCCCGGTGACGTCCTTGGGGGTGACGCCGAGCTCGGTGAGGAAGCGGGAGGGCTGGTCGCCGTCCTCGGCGGGGGCCTTGACGGCGGTGACCACGAGGCGGTCGCGGGCGCGGGTGGCGGCGACGTAGAAGAGGCGGCGCTCCTCGGCGAGGAGCGCGCCGGGGGTGAGGGGCTCGGCGAGGCCGTCGCGGCCGATGCGGTCGGCCTCCAGGAGGGAGCCTCGGCGGCGCAGGTCGGGCCAGAGCCCCTCCTGCACGCCGGCGACGACGACGAGACCCCATTCGAGGCCCTTGGAGCGGTGGGCCGTCATCAGCCGGACGGCGTCGGGGCGGGCCGCGGTGCCGGTGAGGGTGTCGGCGGCGATGTCCTCGGCCTCGAGCTGTTCGAGGAAGTTGAGGGCGCCGCGGCCGCCGGTGCGTTCCTCCGCGCGCGCGGCGGTGTCGAAGAGGGCGCAGACCGCGTCGAGGTCGCGGTCGGCGTTGCGGCCGGCGGTGCCGCCGCGGCGGGCCTGCCGCTCCAGGCGCTGCGGCCAGGGGGTGCCGTCCCAGAGGGTCCAGAGGGCCTCTTCGGCGGTGCCGCCGCCCTGGAGGAGCTCGCGGGCCTTGCGCAGGAGGAGGCCGAGGCGCTGGGCGCCGCGGGCGTAGGCGGGGTCGTGGGCGGTGAGCCGTTCGGGCTCCGCCAGGGCGCGGGCGAGGAGTACGTCGGAGGGCGGCGGCACCTTCACGCCTGCGGCGCGTTCCTCGTCGCGGAGGGCCCGGCCGAGGCGGCGCAGGTCGGCGGCGTCCATCCCCCCGAGGGGGGAGCCGAGCAGTTCGAGGGCGGCCTCGACGCCGATCCATCCGGCCGTGTCGCCTGCGGCGGGCTCGGAGTCCGGCTCGGCGGCCTCGCCGGGTGCGGCGTCGCCTGCGGCGGGCTCGGAGTCCGGCTCCGCGGCGGAGCCAGGTGCGGCGTTGCCGGGTACGGCCTCGCCGGGTGCGGCGGTACCGGGGAGGGTTTCCCGCTCACCCGCCCCGGAGTCGCGAGCGGGCTCGCCCGCGTCGGCCGGACCCTCGCCCGCGGCGCTGCCCACGGCCGGTGCGACCGGGGCGTCGGCCGGCTCGCCCACCGCAGCGGGAGCGGCCGTGGCCGTCCCCGCCGTGGGCGGGGTGGCGGTGGCTGCGGCGCGGAGGGCCGTGAGGAGGGGGGACACCGCCGGTTCGTGGCGGAGGGGGGTGGCCGTGGCGTCGGTCTCGGCGGGGACGCCCGCCGTGATCAGGGCGCGCCGCATCGCCGGGAGGGTACGGCCGCCGGAGCGGACCAGGACGGCCATGTCCCGCCACGGCACGCCGTCCTCCAGGTGCGCGCGGCGCAGGATGTCGGCGATGTTGTCCAGCTCGGCGCCGGCCGTGGGGTACGTGTACACCTCCACCGAGCCGCCCTCCCGCGTGGGCGTGAGCGCGCGGTGGGCGCGGACGGCGGCGGCCGGGAGGCGGGGCACCGGCATGCGGGTGGTCAGGAGGCGGGTGGCGGACAGCAGCACGGAGCGCGAGCGGCGGCCGACCGTCAGGGCCCGTACCGCCGCGCCCGGGAACGCGGACTCGAAGTCCAGGGTGTTGTTGATGTCGGCGCCGCGGAAGGCGTAGATCGACTGGTCGGGGTCGCCGAAGGCGGTCAGCGTGCCGCCGGGGCCGGTCAGCGCGCGCAGCAGCCGCAGCTGGGAGGCGTCCGTGTCCTGGTACTCGTCCACGAAGATCGCGTCGTAGGAGGAGGAGAGGGACGGGGTGCGCTCCGCGAGGAGGACGGCCCGGTGCAGGAGTTCCGCGTAGTCCAGCATGCCCTGCAGGTCCAGGACGTCCAGGTACTCGGAGAGGAAGGCCGCGGCCGCCTTCCAGTCCGGGCGGCCGATCCGGTCGGCGAAGGAGGACAGCGCGGAGGGGCCCAGACCCAGCTCGCGGGCGCGGGCCAGCACCGCGCGGACCTCGTCGGCGAAGCCGCGCGTGGTGAGCGCCGCGCGGAGGTCGTCCGGCCAGCGGATCGAACGGGAGCGGCGCTGGCCCTCCAGCAGGGTGCGGACCATGACGTCCTGCTCCGCGCCGGACAGCAGCCGCAGCGGGTCCGCGAAGAGGTCGGTGTCCTGGTGGGCGCGGACCAGCCCGTAGCAGAAGGAGTGGAAGGTGGTGGCCTGCGGCGCCCGCGCCCCGCCGAGGCGCAGGGCGGTCCGGTCGCGCAGTTCCACGGCGGCCTTGCGGCTGAAGGTGAGGATGAGGATGCGGGCCGGGTCCGTGCCCGCCTCCACGCGGGCGGTCACCGCTTCGACCAGCGTGGTGGTCTTGCCGGTGCCGGGTCCGGCCAGGACCAGCAGGGGTCCGCGGGTGTGCTCAACCACCGACCGCTGGGCTGCGTCCAGCACAGGGGGATCCACCCGTTCCGGCCCGGTGCGCACGAGGCGGTACGCGTCGGGGGTCCGCGTACGCCGCCGTTCGGTGCGGCGGTCGGCGTCGGAGGAAGGGGTGATCACGTGAGGTGCCGGTCCTGGTCGTCCTGGGTGGGGGTGGGGGTCTGCGGGTGGCTCCGCGGCGGTTCGCGCAGAAGCCGAAGAGGCAACGCTACGGCAACCGGCCGACGCCGCGCAGTCCCCCCGGGTACCCCGTACGGGCGTTCGCGCCTTCCCTCGACCGCCCGCTCGGGCGCCGCATGGCCGAAGCTGTCAGGTGTGAGCCTCGTCGCGCGTGCCGTCCCGGCCGGGGTCCCCGGGCGCCCCGTCCCAGCGCGCCCGGCGCATGTCCAGCCGTGCCTCGCCGCCGGCGGTCAGTCGCAGCGGGGTGGCCTCCGCCCGGTAGTGCTCCAGCGCGCGCAGTTCGTGTCCGGGCAGGGGTACGCCGTCCGCCCGCACCACGCGCCACCAGGGCACGGCTCCCCCGTACAGGGCCATGACGCGCCCGACCTGACGCGGTCCGCCCTCGCCGAGCCACTCGGCGACGTCCCCGTACGTCATCACCCGGCCGGGCGGAATCCGCTCGGCCGCCTCCAGTACGTGCTCCGCGTACGCGGGCAGTTCCTCGCTCATCCGGCCCATGGTGCAGCACGTCGGCGGCCCGCCGGCGGAAGCCCCGGTTCCATACCGGCGCGCACCCTGATGCCCCGCGCCCCGGTCGGTCCGTGCCACCATCTTCCGGGCGGTGACTGGTGATACGTGATCAAGAAGAGACGGATGTGACGACGAAGGAGCAGGGTGTGAGCCCTCCGAACGGCGCGGGGACGGACGGGGACGCGCGCCCGGGCGACGGCGACGGCGAGAGCCACAGCACCCACGACCGCGCTCGTCACGACGGCACCTCCCCCCGCCCGGATTCCCCGGGTGAGGGCCCCGCGCAGCACGGCGGCGCGCCCGGGGACGGCCCGCACGGGCACTCCCCCACCGCCGCCGACCGGGTCGAGGTCGACGAACCCCTGCTCGCCGCCCGCGTGCACCGGCCGTCCGACCTGGTACGCCTCCTCGTCGGCATCCTCGGTATCGCCGTCGTGCTCGGCATCTCCGCCTTCGCCCACGGCACCACCGCCGGCCTGGAAGCCGACATCAACCAGGGCACCGGAGCCGCGCCCGACCTGCTGATCAAGGTCGCGGCGCTGGTCTCCAGCATCGCCGTGCTGCTGCTCCCCGTCGCCTTCGCCATCGAGCGGCTGATCAAGCGCGACGGACTGCGCATCGCCGACGGCGTGCTCGCCGCCGTCCTCGCGCACGGGGTCACCCTCGCCACCGACCTGTGGGTCTCCCAGGCCGCCCCCGAGACCATCCAGGACGCCCTGACGCTCCCCGCCGGCACGGCCGGGGACCTCACCGATCCGGTGCACGGCTACCTCGCGCCCGTGATCGCGTACATGACGGCGGTCGGGATGACCCGCAGACCGCGCTGGCGCGTGGCGCTGTGGGTGGTTCTGCTGCTCGACGCCTTCACGATGCTGGTCAGCGGCTACACGACGCCCTTCTCGATCATCCTCACCGTGCTCATCGGCTGGAGCGTGGCGTACGGCACCCTGTACGCGGTCGGCTCCCCGAACGTCCGCCCCACCGGGCAGAACCTCCTCGCGGGCCTGCGCCGGGTCGGTTTCCAGCCGGTCAGCGCGATGCGCGCCGAGCAGCCGGCCGAGGGCGGCCCGGAGGCCTCCGAGGTGGGCGACCGGGGGCGGCGCTACCACGTCACGCTGGAGGACGGCCCGCCGCTCGACGTCACGGTGGTCGACCGCGAACAGCAGGCCCAGGGGTTCTTCTACCGGGTCTGGCGCCGGCTCACCCTGCGGGGCATCACCACCCGGCGCAGCCTGCAGTCGCTGCGCCAGGCGCTGGAGCAGGAGGCCCTCCTCGCGTACGCGGCCATCGCGGCCGGCGCCAACGCACCGAAGCTGATCGCCACCTCCGAGCTCGGCCCGGACGCCGTGATGCTCGTGTACGAGCACCTGGACGGGCGGACCCTGGACTCCCTCCCCGACGAGGAGATCACGGACGACCTGACCCGCAACACGTGGAAGCAGGTGCGGGCCCTGCAGTCGCGGCGGATCGCGCACCGGCGGCTCACGGGGGACGCGTTGGTGGTGGATCGTTCCGGCAACGTCGTCCTCACCGACCTGCGCGGCGGCGAGATCGCGGCCGGTGACCTGGTGCTGCGGATGGACGTCGCGCAGCTGCTGACCACCCTCGGTCTGCGGGTCGGCGCGGAGCGCTCGGTGGCCTCGGCGGTGTCGGTGCTCGGCCCGGACACGGTCGCGGACTGCCTGCCGCTGCTCCAGCCGATCGCGCTGAGCCGGTCCACCCGGGCCACGCTGCGCAGGCTGGCCCGGGAACGGGCGGACCGGCAGCGGGAGGCCGTACTGGAGTCCTCGCGGGCGGCGAAGGCCGCGCGGGAGGCGGCCGGATCGGACACGAACCCGGTCGCCGACCGCAAGGCCCAGAAGAGGGCGCTGGACGACGCGCTGGACGGGGCCCGGGAGGAGGACCTGCTGAGCCAGATCCGCCAGCAGGTGCTGCTGATCCGCCCGCAGGCCCCGGTGGAGCCGGCCCGGCTGGAGCGGATCCGGCCGCGGACGCTGGTGTCGTTCATCGCGGGCGCGTTCGGCGCGTACTTCCTGCTGACGCAGCTCGCGCACGTGGACTTCGGGACCATCATCGGCAAGGCGCAGTGGGGCTGGGTCGGGGCGGCGCTCGCCTTCTCGGCGCTCAGCTACTTCGCGGCGGCGATGAGCCTGCTGGGCTTCGTGCCGGAGCGGGTGCCGTTCCTGCGGACGGTGGTCGCGCAGGTGGCCGGGTCCTTCGTGAAGCTGGTGGCGCCGGCGGCGGTGGGCGGTGTCGCGCTGAACACGCGCTTCCTGCAGCGCGCGGGGGTCCGGCCGGGGCTGGCGGTCGCGAGCGTGGGCGCCTCGCAGCTCTTCGGACTGGCGAGCCACATCCTGCTGCTGCTGTCCTTCGGCTATCTGACGGGGACCGAGAAGACCCCCGAGATGACCCCGTCGAGGACGGTCATCGCGGGTCTGCTGACGGTGGCGGTGCTGGTGCTGGTGGTGACGGCGGTCCCGTTCATGCGGAAGTTCGTCGTGACGCGGGTACGGGCGCTGTTCGCGGGGGTGGTGCCGCGCATGCTGGACGTGCTCCAGCGGCCCCAGAAGCTGATGACGGGCATCGGCGGGATGCTGCTGCTGACCGGCTGCTTCGTGATGTGCCTGGACGCGTCGATCCGTGCGTTCGGGGGCGGCGAGGCCATCAGCTACGCGAGCATCGCGGTGGTCTTCCTGGCGGGCAACGCGCTGGGCTCCGCCGCGCCGACGCCGGGTGGTATCGGCGCGGTGGAGACGACGCTGACGCTGGGTCTGATCGCGGCCGGTCTGGAGAAGGAGGTCGCGATCTCGGCGGTGCTGTTGTTCCGGCTGATGACGTTCTGGCTGCCGGTGCTGCCGGGGTGGGTGTCGTTCAACTTCCTGACCCGCAAGGAAGCGATCTAGCCTCCGGCTCGGGTTGTCGGCCGGGGGTGCCGGCCCCCGGGCCCGTGCCCCGTGCGGGCCCGGGGGCCGGCACCCCTGCGGCGCTCCGCGCCCGCGCCTCAAACGCCGGCGGGGCCGGCCGCTATCCCCCGGCCAGGGCGAGGCCGCGGCCCGGGCCCACGGGACACGGATGGGTCAGCGCGGGGGCGGGTGGGGCGCCTGGCGCGGAGGATGGGGGTATGTCGACATACGCCCTCCGGGTCACCGCCGGCGCCGCCCTCGCGGCCACGCTGCTCGCCACCAGCGCGTGCTCCGACGACGGCGACGTGAACGGGGGCGAGAAGGTGAACGCCGACGGCACCCGGCACGCCAAGCCGCTGAAGTGGGAGGACTGTCCCGCACCCACCCCCCTGGAGGGCGGCGGGCAGGCACCCCCCAAGGGCTGGCAGTGCGCCACCCTCGACGTCCCCCTCGACTACGCGAAGCCCGAGGGCGAGACCATCCCGATCGCCCTGATCCGCGCCAAGGCCCGGGACAAGGACAAGCGGCTCGGTTCGCTCGTCTTCAACTTCGGCGGCCCCGGCGGGTCCGGCATCAGCACCCTGCCCGGCGCCGCCAAGGAGTACGACGCCCTGCGCGAGCGCTACGACCTGGTCAGCTTCGACCCCCGCGGGGTCGGCCGGAGCGTCCCCGTCCGCTGCCTGGGCGACAAGCAGCTGGACGCGTACTACGCGCAGGACTCCTCCCCCGCCACCCCCGAGCAGGAGAAGGCCTTCACCGACGGCATCAAGCAGTACCAGCGGGCCTGCGAGCGGAACTCCGCCAAGGTCCTGCCGTACGTCGGCACGGAGAACGCCGCCCGCGACATGGACCGCATCCGCCAGGCCCTCGGCGATGAGAAGCTGAACTACTTCGGCATCTCCTACGGCACCGAGCTCGGCGGGGTCTACGCCCACCTGTTCCCCAAGAACGTCGGCCGGGCCGTCTTCGACGCCGTCGTCGACCCCACCAAGAACTCCGAGGAGGGCGCGCTCGGCCAGGCCAAGGGCTTCCAGCTCGCCCTCGGCAACTTCGCCCAGGACTGCGTGGACCGCGGTGACGAGTGCAAGCTCCAGGGCAGCACCGCCAAGGAGATCGAGGCGAACGTCATCAAGCTCCAGAAGGAGCTGGCGGCGAAGCCCATCCCCGGCATCGGGGACCGGAAGCTCACCGAGTCCGCCGCGACCAACGGCATCGCGCAGGCCCTGTACTCCAAGGAGTTGTGGCCGTTGCTGGAGCAGGGCCTCGACGAGGCCGAGGGCGGCCAGGGCCAGCTGCTGATGGCGCTCTCCGACGCGCTCAACGGCAGGGACGAGCACGGCCAGTACAGCAACATCGGGGCCGCGAACTCCGCGATCAACTGCGCGGACTCCAAGGACCGCTACACGCTGGAGCAGACCAAGGCCGGGCTGCCCGCCTTCCGCGCCGCCTCGCCCGTCTTCGGGGACTTCCTCGGCTGGGCCATGATGAGCTGCACCGGCTGGCCGGTCCCGGGCGCCTGGGAGACACCGGACGTCTCCGCCCCCGGCTCCGCGCCCATCCTGGTGGTCGGCAACACCGGCGACCCGGCCACCCCGTACGAGGGTGCCCGGAACATGGTGGAGCGGCTCGGCAAGGGCGTCGGCGTGGAGCTCACGTACAAGGGCGAGGGCCACGGCGCGTACAACAGCGGCGACGCGTGCGTGCAGGGAGCGGTCAACTCGTACCTGCTGGACGGGAAGACGCCGAAGGCCGGCACCGTCTGCACGGCGACGAAGGAAGCCACGGGGACGCCGGTGGCGCCCGAGCCCCCCGAAGGGGCGTGAGGGCACGGGCACGGAGAAGACGCGAAAAGAGGAGGGGCCGGCCCGCGCGTGCGCGGGCCGGCCCCTCCTCGGTACGGCTTAGTAGACCGGCTTCTCGGGCTCGATCTGGTGGACCCAGCCGATGACGCCGCCACCGACGTGGACCGCGTCGGCGAAGCCCGCGGACTTCAGCACCGCGAGGACTTCCGCACTGCGGACACCCGTCTTGCAGTGCAAGACGATCTTCTTGTCCTGCGGCAGGTCCTGGAGGGCGTTGCCCATCAGGAACTCGCCCTTGGGGATCAGCTTCGCGCCGGGGATCGAGACGATCTCGTACTCGTTGACCTCGCGGACGTCGATGATCTCGATCTTCTCGTCCGTGTCGATCCACTCCTTGAGCTGCTTGGGAGTGATCGTCGAACCGGCGGCAGCCTCCTGGGCCTCCTCCGACACGACGCCGCAGAAGGCCTCGTAGTCGATGAGCTCGGTGACGGTCGCGTTCGGACCGCAGACCGCGCAGTCGGGGTCCTTGCGGACCTTGACCTGGCGGTACTGCATCTCCAGGGCGTCGTAGATCATCAGGCGGCCGACCAGCGGCTCGCCGACGCCCGTGAGGACCTTGATCGCCTCGGTGACCTGGATCGACCCGATGGACGCGCAGAGCACGCCCAGCACGCCGCCCTCGGCGCAGCTCGGGACCATGCCCGGCGGCGGGGGCTCCGGGTACAGGCAGCGGTAGCACGGGCCGTGCTCGGACCAGAAGACCGAGGCCTGGCCGTCGAAGCGGTAGATCGAACCCCACACGTACGGCTTGTTCAGCAGCACGCAGGCATCGTTCACCAGGTAGCGGGTGGCGAAGTTGTCCGTGCCGTCGACGATCAAATCGTACTGGCTGAAGATCTCCATCACGTTGTCGGCCTCGAGCCGCTCTTCGTGCAGGATCACGTTCACGTACGGGTTGATGCCGAGGACGGAGTCGCGGGCGGACTCGGCCTTGGAGCGGCCGATGTCCGACTGGCTGTGGATGATCTGGCGCTGCAGGTTCGACTCGTCGACCTCGTCGAACTCCACGATGCCCAGCGTGCCGACGCCGGCCGCGGCAAGGTACATGAGGGCGGGCGAACCGAGGCCACCGGCACCCACGGCGAGCACCTTGGCGTTCTTCAGGCGCTTCTGGCCGTCCATCCCGACATCGGGGATGATCAGGTGACGCGAGTACCGGCGGACCTCGTCAACGGTGAGCTCAGCAGCTGGCTCGACCAGGGGTGGCAGCGACACGGGGACTCCAGGGTCATCCCCGCGGGCGCGGGGGATTTGTAGGTTGTTCTATCCCGTAACAGTGCCACGCCCTTTTTCATTCCGAGACACCCGTCCCGATCCGCGAGACGATTTCGTCCCAGTACCCGGGCATCGACTCCCAGGGATCGCGGTCGGGCGTGGCCCGCCGGTCCGTGAACCAGATCGTGCCCGCGCCCTGCCAGCGGGCGATGCGGACGGCCTCCTCCAGGTGCGTGCGCGGCACTCCGTGGACGAGGTGGCAGAAGCGCTCCGGCGGGTGGTCGGCGGTCCACTCGGCCACCTGCGACCAGCGGTAGTCGGCCCAGGACCCGGAGAAGGTGACCAGCTGGTCGGCGATCTCCGCGTAGCCCTCGTACGGGTGGGTGCCGTGACCGAGCACGATCAGCGGGGCCTCGCCCAGCCCGCGCAGGGCGTCCACGACCCGGCGCACCGAGGCGAGTTCCGCCCGGTCGGCGGGGGCCCCGGCCAGGTAGAAGCCGCCGACCCCGTACCAGTCGCGGAAGCGGTGGGCGTCGGAGACCAGCTCGCCGAAGGAACGCGCGCCGTCCCGCACGGCGAGATGCCCGAGCACCGTGCCGCCGGCCGCGCGGAGCTTCGCCGCGGCCTCCGAGCAGTGCGGGTCGGGCCGGCCGCCCGGCCCGTCAGTGACGTTGAGCACGGCCCAGTGCAGGGGGGTGCCGGGGCGGGTCAGCTCGGCCCATTCGACGGGGGCGAGCAGCGGGTGCGCGTAGCCGGGGATGCCGAGGCCGATCCGGCCGGCCCCGGTCGCGGCGGACGCTGCCGTCCCGGGCGGGGTGGTCAGATACGGCACGCCGCCTCCATCCAGATGTCCGCCAGGGACTCCTCCAGGTTGATCCGGGGCCGCCAGCCGAGCCGGTCGCGGGCGGTGCGGACATCGGCCTGCTGCCAGGCGCCGCAGCCGTCGGGGTACGGGTACGACTGCGGGACCGAGGCGGCGATCTGCTCGGCGGTGGCCTCGGAGCGCGGCGACGCGATGGCGGGGAGGCCCGGCCGGCCCGGATGGCCGTGCTGCTGCCCGGGCAGGTCCAGCTCGTGCAGGGCTCCGCCGTATCCGGCGACCCGCGCCAGCACGGCGGCCGCGTCCCGCAGCCGGACCGCGCGGCCGGTGCCGATGTTCACCACGCCCTGGGCCGCGGACAGGGAGGCGGCGTGCACGGCCCGCGCCACGTCCCGCACGTCCACGAAGTCGCGCTGCACGCCGAGCCCGCTGAGCTTGAGCTCCCCGTCGCCGGACTGCATGGCGCGGCGCATCGCCTCGGCGAGGCGGCCCAGCGGGGATCCGGCGGGGGTGCCGGGGCCGACGGGCGAGAAGATCCGCAGCACGACGGCGTCCAGCCCGGAGCCCAGCACCAGTTCGGTCGCGGCCAGTTTGCTGACGCCGTACGGGCCTCCGGGTCTCGGCACGGCGTCCTCGGCCGTCGAGGACCCGGGCTGGCTGGGCCCGTACTCGGCGGCGCAGCCGAGCTGGACGAGCCGCGCGCCGCAGCCGCTGCGGCGCAGCGACTCGCAGATCGTCGCCACGGCGACGGTGTTGTGCCGGGTGAGCTCCCGGGCGCCGCCGCGGGTGGCGCCGGCGCAGTTGATGACGACGCCGGGGTGGACGGCGTCGAGGAAGCGGGTGAGCGCGCCGGGGCTGCCGGTCGCGAGGTCGAACCGTACGTCGGCGTCGTCCCCCCGGCCGAGAGCGGTGAGCTGCACGGCGGGGTCGGCGAGCAGCCGGTCGGCGACGTAGCGGCCGAGGTATCCGTTGGCTCCGATCAGCAGCACCCTCATCGCGTGACCCCCTGCTTGGTTGGCTGCCCGGTCATGTCCTTCTCCTTGTGGATCGAGTGGGTCGGTGGGTGTGGATGGGTGGGGCGATGTCAGGTACGTGCGTGCGCGGAAGCCCGGGCCAGCACGAGAACGGCCTGTACGAGGAGTCCCGCGACGGCGGCGAGCGCCGCGGCCGGTACCGGGACCAGGGCGAACGCCAGCGCCACGGCGAGCGGGGCCCTGCGGGCGCCGTGCCGGAGGAGCAGGCGGGTGAGGAACAGCAGCAGGGCGAGCGGCACGGCCACGCGCAGCGGCGCCCCGGCGAGGGCCGCCGCCCCCGCGGCTGCCGCGGCGAAGAGCACGACCGCCGCGAGGAACAGGGGCCGGGCACGGTCGGCGAACTCCTCCAGTGCCCGGCTCCCGGCGAGCCGGGTCCGGGCCCGGGCGGCGAAGGCCTCGGCGGCCAGGTGGGCGGGGGCGACGGCCAGCGCGAGGCCGACGCCGAGGGCGGTGCCGTGCCGGTGCACGGCCCAGCCGGTGACCGCGGCGGCCAGCGCGTACGGCGCCCAGGCGAGCCGGGGCCCGGCGGAACGCCCGGGCCACACCAGGGCGGCCACGGTGACCGCCACGGTGAGGCCCCCGGCCCACGCCGCACCGGCGGCGGCCGCGCCGAGCCCGGCCGCCCCGGGCAGCAGGGCGTACCCGAACCCCCGGAACGCGCGGGCCCCCGCCGGGACGCGGGCCGGCCGTGCGCCGGGGTGCTCGCCGCGCGGGGTGCGGGCGTAGAGCTCCTCGGCGAGGGAGAAGACGTCCCGGTGCCGGAAGCGTGCGGCGGTACGGTCGGTGATCCCGTGCGCCTCCAGGCCGGCGGCGATCTCCAGCGGGTCGACGGCGCGTTCGCAGAGCTCCCGGTGCCGGTGCAGCAGCGCCTTGACGGGATCCCCGGCACCCCGCCGCCGCCCCGCCGACCCCCCCTTGACCGCACCCTCGACCTCGCCGCGGGCCAATCCAGCCCCGCCGTTGCCCTCCGCCCCGCCGGGGGCGAATCCCGCCCCGCCGGCTGGCTCAGCCCCTCCGGCGTTTGAGGAGCGGGGGTCCGGGGGCAGCGCCCCCGGCAACGGCGCCGCGCCGGACCCCGTAGGTGCGGCTGGGCCGCCGGGGCCCCGCCCCTCAAACGCCGGAGGGGCTGGATTCGCCCCCGGCGCAGCGGGGAAGGCCGGGGCGGCGGGTCCCCCCGGGAAGGGGGACATGCCCGGATCCACGGCGGTCACAGCGCCGCCTCCGGGGCCGGGTCCTGGGCGGCAGCCCGGGCCGGCAAGGACCACGCCGGGCTGGTCCAGTGGCCCGGGACCCTCGCCTCCGCCGGCCGCGCGAACGGCACCTCGCCGTCCGTCCGCGCCCCCGCGCCCCGGGCCAGCAGCCACAGGTAGATGTCCCGGAACGCGTCCACGTTCTGCTCGACCGTGAACAGCTCCAGCGCCCGCGCCCGCGCGGCCGCGCCCAGGCGCTGCGCCCGTTCGGGGTCCCGCAGCAGCGACAGGCACGCGTCGGCCAGCGCCCGCGGATTGCGCGGCGGCACGACGAGTCCCGTGCCGCCGATGACCTCGCACACCGCGCCCACGTCCGTGGACACGGTGGCCCGGCCGCTGAACATCGCCTCGGCCAGGGTGACCGGGAAGCCCTCGATCACCGAGGACAGCACGGCGATCCGGCCCGCCCCGTACGCCTCCGCCGGGGACGCGGCGTCGGGGCCGCCGATCTCCTCGAACGTCACCGGGTTCTCCCCGGCCGTCACGGCGTCGGCGGCCTCGTCCGGGAAGAGCTGCGCCGCGAGCGAGCGGCAGTCGGCGAGGTAGCCGGGGGCCGCGGCGGTGGCGAAGATCCGCAGCCGGGTCCCCGGTTCGGCCCTGCGGACCTCGGCGAAGGCGTGCAGCAGTCCGACGAGGTCCTTCGCGGGCTCGATGCGGCCGGTCCACACCAGCGTCCCGGGGTCCCCGCAGTCCACGGCCTCCCCGACGGTGGCGAATCGGTCCGCCTCCATGCCCGGGTACACCGTCCGCACCCGCTCCCGCGGGGCGCCGCACCGCTCCTGCCAGCGCCGGGCGTGCGCGTTTCCGGGGGTCAGGAGATCGGCCCGGGCGTAGATCTCGCCGGCCAGCCTCAGCTGGAAGGCTGCGAGCAGGGCCCGCACGGCGGGCCGGGAGGCCCGCCGCTGCTCCAGGTAGTGGGAGCGCAGCTGCACCCCGTACTCGGTGACCAGCAGCGGGACCCCGAAGAAGCGTTTGGCCAGCAGTCCGGGGAGGGCGGCCACCCCTCCGGCGGCCGCGTGGCAGATGTCGACCCCGCCGAGGCTCCCGGGCCGGCCGTCCTCCTCGTACCAGTCGAGGGACAGCGGCCGCAGCGTGGGCTCCAGCTCGTCGACGAACTCCAGCAGGTCGACGACCTGCACCGCCTGTACGGTGCGGCCCGCGCCCGGCGCCCGGCAGGCGGACTCCAGCAGCCGCACCGCGGACTCCGACCGCAGCGCGGCGTACAGACCGCCCTGCTCGCGGCCCAGTTCGGCGAGCCCGTACAGGCCCGCGGCGAACGGCTCGGGCTCTTCGGCGCAGATGCCCCGGACCAGTTCCCCGAAGCAGGCGGCGAACCGCCGCCGTTCGCGCCGGGAGTACGTCCGGCCGTCGTCGGCGGGGGCCCACAGGGGGGCCGTGCGGACCTGGGTCACGTGGTCGGGGAGCGGTACCCGAGCCCGCTCCTGCTCGGCGTCGCGGCTCAGCGCGTACAGCTCGAACTCGTGCTGCGGGAGGCCGCGCACGAGCCGGTCGCACCACAGCCTGGCCTCGCCCGTCGCATACGGATAACCACCTTCCGTGAGTAGTCCGATCCGCACGAGTGGCACCCCCGATCTCCCGTTTCAGGCGGTCGCCGTCGGTCTGGCGTCCGGCCGCGGGAGAACTCAAGCGGATCTGCCGAAGGCGCGACGGACGGTTGTCCGTCGCGCCACCGGAAGGGGTGAAGAGTCGTAACTTTCCCCCTCGGTTCGCGTTCGAGCGCGCTAGGAAGAGCCTGGGCGACTACGCGTGGACGGCCTTGCGCCCGGACTTCCGCTCCGACCGCCGCCGGGCCGCGGGCTCCGGGTCCAGGGCCGGTACGGCGGCCAGCAGCTGCCGGGTGTAGGGGTGGGCCGGGCGGTCGTAGACCTCGTCGACCGGGCCCTGCTCCACGATCTCGCCGGACCGCATGACGGCGACCCGGTCGCTGACCTGCCGGACCACCGCCAGGTCGTGGGCGATGAAGACCAGCGCGATGCCGAGCTCCCGCTGGAGTTCGGCGAGGAGCGCGGTGACCTGGGCCTGCGTGGTGACGTCGAGGGCGGAGACGGGCTCGTCGCAGACGATCAGCCGGGGCCGTGGCGCGAGGGCCCGCGCGATGCCGACGCGCTGGCGCTGCCCGCCGCTGAACTCGTGCGGGTACCGGTCGTGGTGCGCGGCCTCCAGCCCCACGCGCAGCAGCAGTTCCTCGACCCGGGCGCGCACGGCGGCCCCGTCCCGCTCACCGGCCGCGCGCAGCGGATCGGCGATGGACTCGCCGACGGAGCGGCGCGGGTTGAGGGAGGACACCGGGTCCTGGAAGACCATCTGCGCGCCCGCGGCGACCCCCCTGACCTCGACGCCGTCGTGCCGCACCTGCCCCGAGCCGGGCTCCAGCAGCCCGACGAGCATCCGCCCGAGGGTGCTCTTCCCGCTCCCGCTCTCGCCGACGATCCCCAGCGTCTCCCCCGCGCGCACGGCCAGCGAGACCCCGCGGACGGCGGCCACCCGTCCCTTGCCCCGCCCGAACTCCCGCCGCAGGGAGAACGCCTCGACGACGGGGGCGGGGTCCGGCCCCGTAGGGGCGGAATCCGGCCCCTCCGGCGGTTGGGGAGCGGGGTCCGGGGCGGAGCCCCGGGACACGGCGCCGCGTACGGGTACGGGCAGAGCCCGGGAGGCCCGCGGCCCGTCCAGCCGCGGCACCGCCGCCAGCAGGGCACGGGTGTACGGCTCGGCCGGCGCCGACAGCACCGCGCCCACCGGCCCCCGTTCCACCACCGAGCCACCCCTCATCACCAGCAGCGCGTCCACGCTCTCCGCCGCCACCCCCACGTCGTGGGTGACCAGCAGCAGCCCGAGCCCCCTCTCTTCGCGCAGTTCGTGCAGCAGGTCCAGGATCTGCGCCTGGACGGTGACGTCCAGCGCGGTCGTCGGCTCGTCCGCGATCAGCAGCCTCGGCTCGCACGCCAGCGCCATCGCGATCAGCGCCCGTTGCCGCATGCCGCCGCTGAACTCGTGCGGGCGCGCCCGCGAGCGCCGTACCGCGTCGGGGATGCCCACGCGGTCCAGCACCTCGACGGCGCGCGCCCGCGCGGCCCGCCGGGAGACGTCCGCGTGGATCCGGTGGACCTCGGCGATCTGGTCGCCGATGGCGTGGTACGAGTCGAGGGAGCTCAGCGGGTCCTGGAAGACCATGGCGGCGGTCCCGCCCCGCAGCTGGCGCAGCTCCGCGCCCGAGGCGGCGGCCACGTCGGTGCCGCCCACCCGGACGGTGCCGCCCACCCGGGCGCCGGTGCCCCGGTGCAGGTCCAGCAGGGCCGCGGCCACGGTGGACTTGCCGCTGCCGGACTCGCCCACGATGCCCAGCGCACTCCCGGCGGGCAGCGTGAAGGACACGCCGTCGACGGCCCGTACGTACGCGCCCGGCCCGCCGACCGGGAAGTCGACGGTGAGGTCGGTGACCTCCACCAGTGTCTCGGTCATGCCAGGGCCACCCTTCGGTCCGCCGCCGCGTACAGCAGGTCGCCGATCGCGCCCGCCACGACCACGGCCGTGCCGATGGCCAGGACGATGCCGACCACGACGGGCAGGTCGACGATCTTCACCCCGTCCATCAGGGTCTTGCCGAGTCCGGGGATCCCGAACAGCGACTCCGTGAGCACGGCGCCGCCGATCATCGCGCCGAAGTCCACGGCGCTGAGCGCGATCACGGGGGCCAGCGCCCCCCGCAGGGCGTGCCGGGTGACGACGGCCCGCTCCCCCACCCCGTAGGCGCGGAAGGTGCGGATGTGGTCCTCGGCGAGGGTCTCCAGGGTGGAACTGCGCGTCAGGCGGGCGTACTTGGCGCTCTCGAACAGGCCGAGGGTCACCCATGGCAGCAGCATGTTCCAGGCCCACTGCTCGGGGTCCTCGCCCAGCGGCACGTACGTCGGGAACGGCAGCCACTGGAGGTAGGCGCAGACCGCCATGAGCAGCAGCAGCCCGAGGATGAAGACGGGGGTGCCGGTCCCGGCGAGGGTGAGGACGGTCAGTGCCCGCTCGGTGATCCCGCCCCGGCGCAGTGCGGACAGCAGTCCGGTGCCGACGCCGATGAGGAGCCAGAGCACGAGCGCGCCGGCGGCCAGGGACAGGGTGGCGGGCAGCCGGTCCAGGATCAGCTGGGTGACCTGCTGGTCGTTGCGGTACGAGAAGCCGAGGCAGGGCGCGTCGCAGTGCAGGACGAGGCCCGCGCCGCCGGAGTGGTCGCGGCCCGCCACCAGCCCCTGGAGGAAGTGCAGGTACTGCGTGAGCAGGGGTTCGTCGAGCCCGATCCGTTCCCGCACCTGGGCGATCTGCTGGGGGTTGCAGCGCTCCCCGCAGGCGAGGCGCGCGGGGTCGCCGGGCACGACGTAGAAGAGGGCGTAGACGACGACGGACAGGGCGAGCAGCACGAGCAGTGCCCCGCCGAGCCGGTTGAGCACGAAGCGGGTCACGCCGTGCGCTCCTTTCTGGTGCCGACCCGCAGGCGCGAGCCCTCGCGCGGGTCGAGGGCCGTGCGGACGGCGTCGCCGAGGACGGTGAAGGCGAGCACGGTGACGAAGAGCATCCCGGCGGGGAGCAGGACGTACATCGGGTCGGCCCGGAACCAGGTCTGGGCCGACGACAGCATCTGCCCCCAGGACGGTGTCGGCGGTTTCACGCCGACACCGAGGAAGGAGAGCGAGGCCTCGACGACCATGTTGGTCGGCACGTGGATCGCGGCGTACGTGATCACGGGCGCGGCCAGCGAGGGCAGCAGCTCGCGGCGGGCGATGCGCAGCGGGCCGTTCCCGGCGAGCCGGGCGGCGTCCACGAAGTCCAGGCCGCGCAGGGCGAGGGTCTCGGCGCGCACGATGCGGGCGGTGGCGCCCCAGCCGAGGAAGCCGATGAGCAGGATCAGCAGCAGCGGCCGGGGGAACGCGGCCGGGACGACGGCGGTGAGCGCGATCCCGATCACCAGGGTGGGCAGGGCGATCATCACGTCGGTGAGCCGGCCGATGAGGGCGCCGACGGCGCGGTTGCCGAGTCCGGCGGCGATTCCGGCGACGAGGCCGAGCAGGGTCTGCAGGGCGGTCGCGCCGAAGGCGACGAGCAGGGAGATCCGCGCCCCGTACAGGAGCCGGGTGAGCAGGTCGCGGCCGCTGCCGGGTTCGACGCCGAGCCAGTGTTCGGCGGAGACCCCGCCGAAGGAGCCGTGGGGCACGCCGCCGCGCGCCGAGTCGACGAGGTCGTCGTGGTAGGCGTTCGGGTCCTGGCCGGTGAGCTGGGCGATCAGGGGCGCCGCGAGGGCGAGGAGGACGAGCAGCGCCAGGACGGCGCCGGCCGCGACGGCCGAGGGCCGTCGGCGCAGCCGGTGCCAGGCCTGGCGGCGCGCGGCGCCCGCGCCCGGGGTGGTGGTCCCGGGTGCGGGCGCCGGCTGCTGGGTCGTGGTGGTCACTTGACCGCGACCTGCGAGATGTCGAGGACGCCGGTCCAGTCGCTGATGACGACGTTCTTGACGTCCTTGCCGACGAGCCGCTTGTAGACGGGGTGGAAGAGCGGTACGTCCAGGGCCTGCTCGCCGATCTTCTTGTCGAGGGCGCCCCAGCGCTTGGCGGCGGCGGCCGGGTCGGTGAGCTTGGCGATCTCGTCGATCTCGGCGTTCACGGCGGGGTCGTCGAGCTGCGCGTGGTTGTAGTTGGAGCCGTTGGTGACGATCTGCCGGCCGTCGAAGATCGGCGCGAGGAAGGGTCCGCCGGAGGGCCAGTCGGCGCCCCAGCGGGAGAGGAAGAAGCCGGGCGTGTTCTTGGCGTCCCAGCGGCGCTGGTTGAAGGCGTTGGCCTCCAGGCCCTCCAGCTTGACGGTGATCCCGGCGGCGGCGAGGGCCTGCTGCACGGCGGTGGCGACCTCGGGGCTGGTCTGCCGGTTCTGCGCGTTGGAGTGGGTGAGGGTGATGGTGAGGCCGTCGGGGTAGCCCGCTTCCTTCAGCACCTCCTTGGCCTTGGCCGGGTCACCGGTCCTGCCGGCCGGGAAGTGGTCGTAGGCCAGGTAGCCGAAGGCCTCGTGCTCGGGCAGGAAGGTGGTGGCGGGCTCGGCGAGCGCGGAGCCGCCCGCCGCGTTGATCACGCTGGTGCGGTTGATCGCGTAGGAGATGGCCTGGCGCACCTTCGGGTTGTCGAAGGGGGCCACCTTCGGGTTGAAGGCCAGGTAGTTGACGTAGCCGAAGTGGCCGGTGCCGACGCGGGCCGCGAGTTCCTTGTTGTCGCCGATCTGGGCGAGTTCCGCGGGCCCCAGGTTGGTGTCGGTGGTGATGGCGGCCGCGTCGGGGCCGGTGCTGGTGGTGAGGCGCTGGTTGATGACGGCGGCGTCGAGGCCGGCCCGGACGTCGATCGTGTCCGGGTAGGCCTTGCGTTCGGCGTCGGTCTTCGGGTCCCAGTGCTCGTTGCGCTCCAGGGTGAGGTGCTCGCCGTCGTTCTCGTTCTTGACGACCTTGTACGGGCCGGAGGAGACCGGGTGCTCCTCGTACTTGACCCCGGTGTCCTTGGCCTTGGGGACGGGGGCGAACTGCGTCTGGGTGGCGACGAACGGGAAGTCGCCCTCGGGCTTGCGCAGCTTGAAGACGATGGTCTTCGCGTCGGGCACGACGATCGAGTCGAGGCCCTTGCCGCCGTCCTTGTAGGGGCCCTCGTACGTCTCTCCGCCGACGAGCCAGTCCCGCAGATAGGGGGCTCCGCCCGACAGTTCGGCGGCGAAGGACCGCTCGATGCCGTACTTGATGTCGGCGGTGGTGATCGGGGAGCCGTCCTCGTACTTCAGCCCGTCCTTGAGGGTGTACGTCCACTCGGTGGCATCGGCGTTGGCCTTGCCGGTGTCGGTGGCGAGGTCGGGCACGACCTTGGTGCCGGCCGCTCCGGCCTCGCGGTTGCGGGTGGTGAGCGTACGGAAGACCAGCGAGGGGACGTTTCCGCCGCCCGAGGTGTAGAGCCGGGCGGGGTCGAAGTCCTCCTGCGGCTCGTTGTTGAGGACGGTCAGGGTGCCGCCCTTCTGCGGGACGCCGGCGGCGCCCGCCTTGTCACCGGAGCCGGCCTTGTCCGCACCGTCCTTCGGCCCGCAGGCCGCGGCGCCCCCGGCCAGTACGAGGCTGACGGCGACCGCGGCGACGCGGCGCGATATGTGGGCATGACGGAGCATCGGAAAGAGACCTCTCGGCGTGAAGGAAGGGAGGGAATGCCACGCGAGGGGCAGCGATCGACGGCGGAGCCGGAAAGGGATCCGTTACGGAGAAGCCGCGCCTGCGGGCGTGTGCGTACGCCCGGGCGCGGCGGTGTTCCCGCGGGATGTCGCGGGGGAGGTCGCGGCGCTTGCGGGCAGGCTCAGCGACAGAGGATGTCGGCCACGCTGTGCGCGGTCACACCAAGCAGCGCCAGCTCGATGGCGGCGCTCGCGGTCATGGTGTGGTGCTGCGACATGCGGAGAACGATTGCCGATGATCGGACGGATTGTCAACGCGGATCACGGCTGACGGTCAAGTCCCGGGAAATACCCATGGGTTGGGCTTGCACTGGATTCCGTCGATGTCGAGGGACTTGGTCTGCTGCTGCATGATCGGGGCGAGCGAGCCGGGTGTCCTGCAGCTCACGTGCCCGTGTCCGAGGCGGTGGCCGACCTCGTGGTTGATGAGCATCTGGCGGTAGCTGAGCATCTGCTCGGGGCCGTACGTGGCGGATCCCTGCGCCCAGCGGAACGCGTTGATCATCACCCGCTCGGTGGACGCGGAGTCGCAGGAGACGTTGTCGACGGTGGTGTCGAGCCCGGATTTCGCGCACCACTTCCCGGTGGTCCCGGGACTGGCGAGGGTGATCACGAAGTCGGCCTCGCCGCCCGGCACCCGCTCGAAGGTCATCGCGCCGCCGTGGCCCCAGCTGCGGTCGTCGTTGAGGGTGCGGTGGACGGCCTCGGCGAAGAGCGCCGGGTCCAGGCCGAGGCCCTGCTCGACGTCGACGCGGTAGCGCACGGTCTTGCCCTTGCCGGGGGCCTTGGCGACGCCGGGAACCGTGTCGAAGGTCCCGGGGCCGGTGAGCTTGGCGTCGATCGGCAGCTGCTGGGCCATCTTCTGCTCGTACGTGAGCTCCGGCGCGGCCGGCACCGCGGGGGCCGCGGCGGCGGGCGCGTGCGCCGTCGGGCTGTTGGCGCCGCCGGTCCCGGCCGGGGCCTCGCCCTGGGCGGCGAGCGGGTCCGGTTTCGCGCCGTCGGCGTCCGAGGACATCTGGACGGCCACAACGACGGCGAGGGCGGTGGTGACGGCCGCCGCGGCCATGCCGGTGTACGTCCACGCCTTCCGCCCGCGGCCGGCACCGGGGCGCTCGGCCTCGGGAACGGCGGGTTCGGCGGGCGTGCGCGGCCCGGGCACGCGCACCTTGCGATGCGAGCCGGTGGAGGTGACCGCGTCCGGCGCCGGGGCGGGCCGGGGCGCGGCCACGGGGGCGGGGGTGGAGGCGGGCGGCGGGAGGGTGACCTGCGGGAAGCCCACGGCGGGCGTGCCGAAGGCCGGGGTGTCGCTGTCGAGCAGGGGGTGGCCGTCGAGCAGGGCCGTCGGTGCGGCGGCGCGGGCGCGCGGCACCCCGCGCCAGTCCCCGTAGACGGGGGCCGGGTCCGGTCCGGCGCCCCAGGCGCCGCCCTGTTCGTACTGCTGGGGGTGTCCGCCGGCCCGCGCGTCCTGGGTGACGTACCCCTGGTGGCTGACGGTGGGTTCCGGCCGGCGCCGCGCGCCCGGTTCCCGGACGTCGTGTCCGTAGGTGAAGTCGTCGTACTCGTACTCGTACCCGAGCGGCCGCTCCGGGTGGGCCGGCGCGGGGGCCGGCGCCGGATCGGGCACCGGGGCAGGGGGCTGGGCCTTGCGACTATGTCGTCCCACGGTCCTCAGCCCTCGTCTTCGGTGTCCCGGAGGAGCCCCCGGAAGGCGTCGGCCACCAGCCCGGGATACTCCATCATCGCCACGTGCCCGGCGTCGGGCAGCGTCAGCAGCCGCGAGCCCCGGAAGGACGCGGCGGCCCTGCGCGCCATACGGTACGAGACGAGCTGGTCCCGGCCGCCGTAGACGAGCAGGGTCGGGGCGAGCACCCGCTGCGCCTGGCGCCACAGTCCGTGCTGCCCGCCGAGGGTGTAGGCGTCGACGATCCCGCGGGAGGACCTGGTCATCGCCTCCCAGAAGTAGGGGAGACCCATCCGCCGCTCCATCTCCGCGACGGCCGCCTGGAACCCTTCGGGAGTCACCCGGGAGGGGTCTCCGTAACAGAGGTCCGTCACTCCTCGGGTGCGTTGTTCGGCGGTCATCCCCCGGGTCATCCGGTTGAAGAGCGCCGCCACTCCGGGTACGGCGAGAAGCGCGGTCGGCACGGCGCCCTTCTGCACGCGCAGCTCGGGCAGGGCGGGCGAGACCAGCGTCAGGGTGCGCACGAGGTCGGGCCGGACGGCGGCGACCCGGGTGGAGACGGCGCCGCCGAGGGAGTTGCCGAAGAGGTGCACCGGGCCGCGGCCGGCGGCGTCGAGGTGGCGGATGACGGCGCGGGCGAAGCCGGTCACGGAGTAGTCGCGGTCGGCGGGCGGCGGGGACCAGCCGAAGCCGGGCAGGTCGACGGCCTCGCCGTCGACGGTGTCGGCCAGCTGTTCCATGAGGACCGACCAGTTCTGCGAGGAACCGCCGAGTCCGTGGACGAACAGTGCGGGCGGCAGATCGGTGCCCAGTGCGGGGCGCGCCCGGAAGTTGAGCTCCAGCCCGGGCAGCACGACGGTCCGCGACTGCTCCCCCTCGGCCACCGGGACCGCTCCCACCAGGGACGACAGCTCGGCGGTGGACCGTACGCCCGGCAGCTCCGTGGAAGACATGCGGGCAATGTTACGAGACGATCACGCCCGGCCTCCTGTGTTCGCGGTCACAGAAGTGTGGCAATCCGCATAGCGGGGTATCCGCGTTCCTCCTAGGCTCGTAGGTGAAACCAAGGAAGCGAGGGGAGCGGGATGACTGTCGACCCTGCGGAACCGGACACTTTCCAGGAGGCCGAGTTCTCGGACCCGGAGGCGCCCGAGGCGGACGTGGCGGAACAACTGGCCGAATTGCAGCCGGACGAGGACGACCCGCTGGGCGGCCCGGAGCGGGGCGAGGCCGCCGACGGCGACGCCGCCGAGCAGGCCCGGGTGGTGCCGCTGGACGAGGACGACTACCGCTGAGCGGTCTCCGGCCGACCCGTCGCCGACCCCTGACCGACCCCTGACCGACCGCTGACCAGCGCGTCCGACCGGTCCGTACCGCGAGAAAAGTCGGCTTGAACCCTCCAGATTCGGTTACCGAAAAGTACGATGGCGGCGCGGCGCAGAGCGCACTGTGTTCATAGAGAAAGTGGGAGGCGGCGTGACAGCCATCGAGCAGACCGAGGCAGCGCGTCCGCGGGGCACGCGACTGCCGCGCCGAGCCCGGCGCAATCAGCTGCTGGGCGCGGCCCAGGAGGTTTTCGTCGCGCAGGGTTACCACGCGGCGGCGATGGACGACATCGCCGAGCGCGCCGGGGTGAGCAAGCCGGTGCTGTACCAGCACTTCCCGGGCAAGCTCGACCTCTATCTGGCGCTCCTCGACCAGCACTGCGAGGCGCTGCTGCTGGCCGTGCGCGGCGCGCTCGCGTCGACGACGGACAACAAGCTGCGCGTGGCGGCGACGATGGACGCCTATTTCGCGTACGTGGAGGACGAGGGCGGCGCCTTCCGGCTGGTCTTCGAGTCCGACCTGACGAACGAGCCGGCCGTGCGCGAGCGCGTCGACCGGGTCTCGCTCCAGTGCGCGGAGGCCATCTCCGACGTGATCGCCGAGGACACCGGGCTGTCCAAGGACGAGTCGATGCTGCTCGCCGTGGGTCTGGGGGGCGTCTCGCAGGTCGTGGCCCGCTACTGGCTGTCCAGTGAGAGCCCGGTCGCCCGTGACACGGCGGTCGGCCTGCTGACCTCCCTCGCCTGGCGCGGCATCGCCGGCTTCCCGCTGCACGGCACGGAGGGCACGGGAGCCTGACGGGCCCGACGGGGCTGACCGGCCGCTGTTCGCTGCGAGCGTGTCCGGTCAGCGCAGTCCGCGTCCCCTCTCCGGGCTAATGTGGTCCGCGTACGGCGCGGCTGATCGCGCGAAACGGACCGTCGGAGGGACAAAGCCGTGGAGGTCAAGATCGGCGTGCAGCACGCACCCCGGGAGATCGTGCTGGAGAGCGACCTGAGCGCCGAGGAGCTGGAGCGCATCGTCGCCGCCGCCCTGTCCGGCAGCGAGCCGCTGCTGAGCCTCAGCGACGCCAAGGGCCGCAAGGTCCTGGTGCCGTCCGACCGCCTGTCGTACGTGGACCTGGGTGAGCCGACCGCGCGCAAGGTCGGTTTCGGGAACCTCTGAGGGGTGTCCGGAGGCACGGAGAACTGAGCGAGACGGCCCGGTGGTTGATTCCATCGGGCCGTTTCCCTTTCTTCCGCTTCGGGTAGGACGGCAGTGACCCGGTTTGCCCCGACGTTTCGGAGGGACCCATGCTGCTGATGGAAGCGCTCGGCTCTGCTCTGCTGGGCCTCGCCCTTTCCGCGACAGCCGCGAGAGCGCTGGCGCAGCGGCTCCCCTCCCCGAGGATCGTCCTGGTCAGCGGAGTGCTGGGGGCGCTGTTCGGGGCGTATCTGACGCACTTCGCGCTGGGCCCCGGGCACAACACGCTCACGGCGACCTTCGTCGGCGCGGTGTTCGTCTCGGCGGTGGTCCTGTCGCTGCTGCTCCGTCCGGCCGCAGGGCCCCGCAGGCAGCCCCACAGGACTCCGTTTTCGCTCCCGACGCGGGGCTGACGACCGGTCCCGTACGAACCGTCCCCGACGAGGCGGAGGCCCCGGTGCGCCGTGATGCGCGCCGGGGCCTCCGCCTCGTACGGGTGCCGCTCAGGCGGCGAGGCCCAGGGCCGCCATGCGCTTGGTGTGGGCCTTGGTGATGCGGGTGAACATCTCGCCGACGGCCGCCAGGTCGAAGCCCGCCGCCATTCCGTCGACGCCGCCGACCAGCATGGTGGAGAGCGCGTCGCGCTCGGCGACCACGCGCTGGGCCTGCGAGAGGGCCTCGCCCATCAGCCGGCGGGCCCACAGGGCGAGCCGGCCGCCGCAGCGCGGGTCGGCCTCGATCGCGGCGCGGACCTTCTCGACGGCGAAGTTGCCGTGGCCGGTGTCGTCGAGCACGCCGAGCACGAGCGCGCGGGTGTCGGTGTCCAGGTGGCTGGCGACCTCGCGGTAGAAGTCGCTGGCGATCGAGTCGCCGACGTACGCCTTGACCAGGCCCTCCAGCCAGTCCGAGGGCGCGGTCTGGCGGTGGAAGTCGTCGACGCCCTTCGCGAAGGGCTCCATGGCGGCGGTGGGCTCGGCGTCGATGGCGGCGAGGCGGTCGCGCAGGCGCTCGAAGTGGTGGAACTCGGCGGAGGCCATGGCGGCGAGCTCGGCCTTGTCGTCGAGGGTGGGCGCGAGCTTCGCGTCCTCCGCCAGGCGCTCGAAGGCCGCGAGCTCGCCGTACGCGAGGGCGCCGAGCAGGTCCACGACGGCGGCCCGGTACTGCGGCGAGGCGGAGGCCGTCGCCCAGTCCTGGGCGGCGATGCCCACGGCTTCGGCGGGAGTGCTGTCGTCGGCGGGCGAGGCGTTTTCAACGGTCGACATGCTCCGCACAATAGCCCGCCGAAAGGCGCGCCAAGTCACCACACCTACGCACTGTCGGGACACCTAAACGCGTCGACCCGGTGAATTCACCCGACACACCTGCGCGAATCCGGGGTACAGTGGTAATGCGCTTGCCGAATACTCGGCGGCGCATCCGAATGAGGATGCCCGGTCGGTGGCCCGATCGGCTCCAACCGACCGCCCTCGGCGTGGTGAGTACGTCCATGCGTGCCGCCGCCGACGAGGGGCCCCCTCAGCGGCAGATGCGCTTGAGCGAAGGCCAGTGGTCCCGCGCAGCTTCGTACGTGGCAGTACTGCAAGCACGGCACGGTACGACCCCCTTCGCCGCCTCGCGCCGCGTCTCACAGAAGAGGCAGCACCCTGACTACGTTCCGAGACCTCGGGATCTATCCCGAGACGGCCGAGGCCCTCGAGGCCGTCGGCATCGTGTCCCCCTTCCCGATCCAGGAGATGACCCTTCCCGTCGCCCTTTCCGGCACGGACGTCATCGGCCAGGCGAAGACCGGTACCGGCAAGACGCTCGGTTTCGGCCTTCCGCTGCTGGAGCGGGTCGTCGTCCCCGCGGACGTCGAGGCCGGCCGGGCCAGGCCCGACCAGCTGACCGACGCCCCGCAGGCCCTCGTGGTGGTTCCGACCCGCGAGCTGTGCACCCAGGTCACCAACGACCTGCTGACCGCGGGCAAGGTCCGCAACGTCCGCGTCCTCGCCATATACGGCGGCCGCGCGTACGAGCCGCAGGTCGAGGCGCTCAAGAAGGGCGTCGACGTGATCGTCGGCACCCCGGGCCGCCTGCTGGACCTGGCCGGGCAGCGCAAGCTCGACCTGTCCCACGTCAAGGCCCTCGTCCTGGACGAGGCCGACGAGATGCTCGACCTGGGCTTCCTGCCCGACGTCGAGAAGATCATGAACCTGCTGCCCGCGCGGCGTCAGACGATGCTGTTCTCGGCGACCATGCCGGGCGCGGTCATCGGCCTGGCCCGCCGGTACATGTCGCAGCCGACGCACATCCGCGCCGTCTCCGAGGACGGCGAGGGCGCGACCGTCGCCAACATCGCGCAGCACGTCTTCCGCGCGCACAACATGGACAAGCCGGAGCTCGTCTCCCGCATCCTGCAGGCCGAGGGCCGCGGGCTGGCCATGATCTTCTGCCGTACAAAGCGCACGGCCGCGGACATCGCCGAGCAGCTGGAGAAGCGCGGCTTCGCCTCGGGCGCCGTCCACGGCGACCTGGGCCAGGGCGCTCGCGAGCAGGCGCTGCGCGCGTTCCGCAACGGCAAGGTCGACGTGCTGGTCTGCACCGACGTCGCCGCGCGCGGTATCGATGTCGAGGGTGTGACCCACGTCATCAACTACCAGACGCCGGAGGACGAGAAGACCTTCCTGCACCGCGTGGGCCGTACCGGCCGCGCGGGCAACAAGGGCACCGCCGTCACCCTGGTCGACTGGGACGACATCCCGCGCTGGCAGCTGATCAACAAGGCGCTGGACCTGGACTTCCACGACCCGGTCGAGACGTACTCCACGTCCCCGCACCTGTTCGAGGAGCTGGGCATCCCGGCGGGCACCAAGGGCATCCTGCCGCGCGCCGAGCGCACGCGGGCCGGCCTGAAGGCCGAGGAGCTCGAGGACCTGGGCGAGACCGGCGGCCGCGGTGGCCGTGGCGGTCGCGGCCCGGCCGCAGCCGCCGCGGTGACGGAGGAGCGCCCCGCGCGTACCCGTACGCCGCGCCAGCGCCGCCGTACCCGTGGTGGTGCGGAGCTCGGCGCCGAGGCCGCTGCCGCCGCTCCCGTGGCCGAGGCCCCGCAGGCTCCGGAGGCTCCGGCCGCCGACGAGCCGCGCAGGCCGCGCCGCCGCCGCACCCGCGTGGGCACGGTGCCGGCCCAGGCCGTGGAGACCGCTCCGGTCGCTGTGGTCGCCCCGGCCGCTCCCGTGGTGGAGGCCGCGCCCGTCGCTCCCGTGGTGGAGGCCGCTCCGGTCGCCGCCGCCGTGGTGGAGGAGGCTCCGGCCAAGCCGAAGCGCACCCGCACCCGCAAGGCCGTCGCCGAGGCCCCCGTGGCCGCCGCGGTCGAGGCCCCCGCGCCGGCCCCGGTCGCCGAGGAGGCTCCGGTCGCGCCGAGGCGTACCCGCAAGCCGACCCAGAGGTCGGTCATGGCCGACGTGGTCCCCGTGGTCGAGGAGGCGCCGGTCGCGCCGCGCCGCGTCCGCCCCCGCAAGGTCGTGGCGGCCACGCCCGAGCCGGACTTCCAGATGGCCCCGCTCGTGGAGCCGGCCCCGGTCCGCCGTACCCGCCCCCGCAAGGCGGCCGAGGCCGCACCGGCGGCCGTCGCCGAGTCCGCCGTCGTGGCGGAGGAGGCTCCGGCCAAGCCGAAGCGGACCCGTACGCGCAAGGCCGCGGCAGCTCCGGTCGCCGCCGAGTCCGCCGTGGTGGCGGAGGAGGCCCCCGCGAAGCCGAAGCGCACGCGCGCCCGCAAGGCCGCGGCCGCGCCGGAGGCGTAGGCACGACCCGATGGCCCGGTCCCCGTTCGCGGGGGCCGGGCCATCGGCGTACCCGGGCCGCACGGGAATCTACGGGCCGGTAACCTCGGGCCCATGAGCAAGCCTCCGCGCCTCACCCTGCCGTCCGTCGCCCATGGGCACCTCCTCGCCACCGCCCGCGGCGAGTTCGCCGTGCACGAGGCCGGGGAGCCCGTCCGCGGCACCGTCCTCCTGGTCCCCGGGTTCACGGGCAGCAAGGAGGACTTCATCGGCCTGTTGGAGCCCCTCTCCGCCGCCGGCTACCGGGTGGTCGCCGTCGACGGACGCGGCCAGCACGAGACCCCCGGCCCGCGCGAGGAGGCCCCGTACGCCCTGGAGGAGCTGGCGCGGGACGTCCTGGCGCAGGCCGCGGCGCTGGGAGCGGGCCCGGTGCACCTGGTCGGGCACTCGCTGGGCGGGCTGATCTCGCGCGCGGCGGTGCTGCGCGACCCTTCGCCGTTCGCCTCGCTGACCTTGATGAGCAGCGGGCCGGCCGCCATCGCGGAGGACCAGCGGGCGCGTACGAAGCTGCTCGTCGCCGCCCTCGAAGGAATGGGCGACACAGCGCCCGACCAGAGCATGGCGGGCATCTGGGCGGCGATGCGCGCCCAGGATCCCGAGGACGCGGTCGCCGACTCCCCCGAACTGGCCGAGTTCCTGCGCGCGCGCTGGCTGGCCACGGTCCCCGAGCAGTTGATCGTCACGGGCCGGGTGCTGATCTCCGAGCCCGACCGGGTGGAGGAGCTGAGCCGCGCCGCCCTGCCGAAGCTGGTGCTGTCGGGCGAGCTCGACTACGCCTGGCCGGTCCCGCTGATGGACGAGATGGCACGGCGACTGGGTGCGCGGCGGGTGGTCGTCCCGGGTGCGGAACACTCCCCCAATGCGGAGAACCCGCAGGTCACAGCGGGTGCGCTGAGCTCGTTCTGGGCCTCCTGCACCCACTAGTCCTTAGTCAGTGAAAAAATTTCCTTAGCGTAGGGAATGATTGCGGCTTACTCTTCGTTGACTCCTGTGCAAGGAGAAACCGACGAAGGGAGAAGCCCGTGCGCTTCGAGATTCTGCGCCTGGACGACGTCGACGGGACCGCCGTGGACAGCACCGTCGTGGACGCGTCCTCCGTCAACCGGATCGTGCAGCAGGCCGCGGCCGTCGGCCAGCGCATTCTGATCCGACCGGCCGAGAGCGCGTCCATCTGACGCTTCGCGCATACGTTCACGCCCCCGCACCGGTCACGGTGCGGGGGCGTTCGCATGCGCTCGGAATCCCCGGTCAGGCGCCGTGGACCACCTGGAGCACGCCGTTGATGATCTGCTGGACGGCGATCGCGGAGAGCATCATGCCGGCGAGGCGCGTCACGAGGACCACACCGCCGTCCTTGATGACCCGGATGATCACCAGCGAGTAGCGCATCGTCAGCCACAGCACGACGTGCATGGCGGCGATCGCGGCCCACACGGAGAGCTGGCCGCCGAAGCCGTCGGCCTTCTGCACGGCCAGGATCACGGACACGATCGCACCGGGCCCGGCCAGCAGCGGCATGCCCAGCGGGACGAGGGCGACGTTTACGTCCTTCGTCTGCTTCGGCTCGTCGGTCTTGCCGGTGAGCAGGTCCAGGGCGATGAGCAGGAGCAGCAGACCGCCGGCGATCATCAGCGCCGGGACGGAGACGTGCAGGTAGTCCAGGATCTGCTGGCCGCAGACCCCGAACACGGCGATGACCCCGAAGGCCACGCACACCGCCTGCCAGGCCATGCGGCGCTGCACCTTGGCGGGACGGCCGGAGGTCAGGGCGAGGAAGATCGGCGTGATCCCCGGGGGGTCCATAATCACGAAAAGCGTGAGAAATAGGGATCCGAAGACGGCGAAATCAAACACAGTGATGCCTTGCAGGTGAGGGGTGTCGCGAAAGGGGGGTATCGCGCAGAAGAGCGGAAAGGGGTCGGGAGAGGTGGAGCGGGCAGGCCGGAGGGCCGTCCGTCAGCGCTCGCGTCCGCCGGCGCCGGGCACCGGGAAGGCCCCGGTGGCGCGGCGCGTGATCTCGCCGTAGATCTCGGGGTCGGTCGTGTACTCGCCGAGCCGGCAGGTCTTGCGGCTGCCGTGGTAGTCGCTGGAGCCGGTGGTCAGCAGTCCGAGGTCGGCGGCCAGGCCGCGCAGCCGGGCGCGGGTGTCGGCGTCATGATCCATGTGGTCCACCTCTATGCCGTCCAGGCCCGCGGCCGCCAGCTCGGCGATCGCGGCCTCGGGCACGCACGCGCCGCGCTTGACGGCGAGGGGGTGGGCGAAGACGGTGACCCCGCCGGCCGCCTTGACCAGGCGGATGGCGTCGAAGGGGTCGAGCTCGTGCTTCTCGGCGTACGCGCGGCCGCCGTCGGCCAGCCAGTCGGGCGTGAAGGCGTCCGACACGGTGCGTACGACGCCCAGCTCGACGAGGGCGGTGGCGATGTGCGGGCGCCCGACCGAGCCGGCACCGGCGATCCGGGCCACCTGCTCCCAGGTGACGCCCACGCCGAGGTCCTGGAGCTTGCCGACCATGGTCTGCGCGCGGGGGGTGCGGTCGTCCCGTACGAGCTCCCGCTCGCGGGCGAGCTCCGGCTCCTCGGGGTCGAAGAGGTACGCGAGCATGTGCATCCCGACCCCGTCGAGGCGGCACGACAGCTCGGCGCCCGTGACCAGCGTCAGCCCGGCCGGCACCGCGGCGACGGCTTCGGCGTACCCGCCCACGGTGTCGTGGTCGGTCAGCGCGACCACGTCGAGCCCCGCGGCGGCGGCATTGCGCACCAGCTCGGCGGGGGTGTCCGTACCGTCGGAAGCGGTGGAGTGGGCGTGCAGGTCGATGCGCACAGCCGGGCTCCAGTGTTCGTACGGGCGAGGGGGGACACTCCAGGATAACCGGGCCGAAGACCCCCTCTGGTCCAGACCTCTAGGCCGGTCCCAGGATGCGGGGGCTCAGGGCCCCGCAAGGAAGGAGCTCGACCTCCGCTCCCGCGTCGCGGAGGTCGGTGAGGACGAGCTCGTCGTACATCAGGAGGCCGGTCTGCTCCGGCCACACGATCGCCCACAACCACAGGCCCCGCGCCTCGCCCGCGAAGACGGCCCGGTCGTCGGGGCACCCCTTCAGGTGCCACAGCGGGGTCGGGCGGCCCGCGGCCACGACCTTGGCGTGCGGGGGCGCCGACACGTCGATGTGGGTGCCGGGGTCCGGGCCGTCGATGCCCGCGTAGCGCGCGCCGAGACCCACTCCCAGTTCTTCCGCGACCAGGACCAGCTCGCCGATGCCGCCCAGCGGGCCGGGACCCGAGCAGGCCACGGCCGAAGCCCGGCCCCCGTTGCGGTCGTCACCGGCGGACGCGACCCCGGTGAACAGCCACCCCACCGGCAGCGGCCAGGGCATCCACACCGGCACCCGGGCCCGGTGCACCACGACCCCCAGGGCTTCCACGCTGGGCGGGATGACGGGTTGCAGGGGGTGGACAGTGCCGTGCACGGCGCACTGCCAGGAGTCGGAGAAGAGTCCGGGCGCCCTGACCCGGCCACCGCACTTCGGGCAACTCGGTTCACCCCTCATAAGAAGCCACGCTCCTCCCCGCCCGCCCGCCAGTCAAGGCTGGCTCACCCATCCGGGCCGCGGCCGCGGGGTCAGTCGAGCGCGACCGCGCTGCGCAACGGGTCGCGCAGATCGGTGCCCCGGGCGAGCCAGCGCTCCTGGAGGGCCGCGGCGCCGTGCACGCGTTTCCACGCGGCCTCGTTGGCCGTCATCGGCAGCAGCGGCAGGAAGCGGACCGGGTCCATGGGCTCGTCGAGCTCCAGGTCCTCCACCAGGCCCCCGGGTTCCGCCACGAGCACGGAGCTGAAGGCGGCCCCGTCCCACAGCGGTTCACCCACGTCGAGCGAGGCCCCGGGGGCCACGATCAGACCCTCGACCTGGGGGGAGGCCGCCAGCACGGCGAGCGGGCGGAGCAGTTTGTCGGTGGGCGCGAGTCCTGCTCGTACGGTCAGCACGAGCTCGGCGCGCGGCCCGCGGACGGGGTCGGCGACCATGTCGGTCGGGTCGGTCATCGGGTTCGCGGACATCCCGAGGGTCGCGTACCGCACGAGGTCGCCCTCGGCGAAACGGAGTACCTCGATGCGGTCGGTGCCCAGGAAGGTGACGGCGGCGCGGGCGTCGGGTTCGCCGAACGCGGTGCGCAGCCGGGCCTCGACGAGGGCCAGAATTTCTGCCATGGAGCGAGCATAGAACTCGTATCAGGCGGGTAAAGGGCGGGTCTTGACCATCAGTCGGCTGATAGTGTTGACAGCTGGTTCGGGCCGCACGCAGAAGCGTTGTTTCAAGGCCCTGGGCGACAGGACGTCCCCCACGGGGGACCGGCCGGAGGAGGTGGGGCTGCGATGGACCGAAGTCGATCGTGCAGTACCAATCGCTCTTCCACTTCCCTGACGCTCTGAATCAGTAGAAGAGCGACGGCAGAACGTCTTTGTCCTCCCGTCCTGTTCCTTCCGCCTGCCCGGGCCTGCCCGCCCGCGCCCCCGGAAGGTCTCCCACCCGTGCGGTCCGCAGCCGTGCGCGAGAAGGAGCCTGCCATGTCGATGCTGCCCTACCTGCGTGCGGCCGTCCGTCCGTCGCTCCGCAAGGCCACCCCCGCCCAGCCGGGCTACGACACCACGCGCGACCCCTCCGCCAGCAGTGCGGTGGTCGACTGCGCCGTGTACCGCGCCGGCCGGCGCGTCCAGGGAACGGCCTGCCTGACGCCCCGTGAGGCCATCCGCCGCGTCCGCGAGGACGGCGGTTTCGCGTGGATCGGCCTGCACGAGCCGACCGAGGCCGAGTTCGCGGGGATCGCCGCCACCTTCGGGCTGCACCCGCTCGCCGTGGAGGACGCGGTGCACGCGCACCAGCGGCCGAAGCTGGAGCGGTACGACGACACCCTCTTCACCGTCTTCAAGACGATCCACTACGTGGAGCACGACGAACTGACCGCCACCAGCGAGGTGGTGGAGACCGGCGAGGTGATGTGCTTCACCGGCCCCGACTTCGTCATCACCGTCCGGCACGGCGGCCAGGGCTCCCTCAAGGGGCTGCGCCACCGCCTCCAGGACGACCCGGACCTGCTCTCCAAGGGCCCCTCCTCCGTGCTGCACTCCATCGCCGACCACGTGGTCGACGGGTACATCGCGGTCGCGGCCGCCGTCCAGGACGACATCGACGAGGTGGAGAGCGCCGTCTTCGCCGCTCCCGCCAAGGGCGTCACCCGCGGCGGTGACGCGGGCCGCATCTACCAGCTCAAGCGCGAGGTACTGGAGTTCAAGCGGGCGGTGTCGCCCCTGCTGCGGCCGATGGAGCTGCTCAGCGAGCGCCCGATGCGGCTGGTCGACCCGGACATCCAGAAGTACTTCCGCGACGTCGCCGACCACCTCGCGCGCGTGCACGAGCAGGTGGTGGGCTTCGACGAGCTGCTGAACTCGATCCTCCAGGCGAACCTCGCGCAGGCGACCGTCGCCCAGAACGAGGACATGCGCAAGATCACCTCGTGGGCGGCGATCATCGCCGTGCCCACCATGATCTGCGGGGTGTACGGGATGAATTTCGATCACATTCCCGAACTCCACTGGAAGTACGGCTATCCGATGGTGATGGCCGCCATCGTCGCCAGCTGCTTCACCATCCACCGGGCCCTGCACCGCCACGGGTGGCTGTGAAATTCTGACGATCATGAAAAAGAACCAGTTGGGGCGACTCATCGGTGGCCTCTTCGGCCTGGCCTTCATCCAGGCCAACGCGGGCGCACTGCCACAAGCACTGTCCGCGCCCCTGCGCGTGGCAGCGGTCGCCGCGTTCCTCGGCCTCTTCCTTTCGATACGCCGGAACACCGCCGCGCCCGCGCCGAGGGCGTCCTTCGGCCGGAACTACCGGTACGTGGTGGCCGCCGAGGTGATCGCCGGCCTCGGCGGAGCGGCGTTCCTCACCAACGTGCTGGACACGCCGCGGGCGACGGCGGGCTGGATCGCCCTGGTCGTCGGCGTGCACTTCTTCGCCCTGGCCGCCGTCTGGCGCATGCCGGCGCTGCGGGTGCTCGCCGCGGCGATGTCCGTGTGCGGGGCGGCGGGAATGGCACTGGCGATCGGGGGCGCACCGGCCGCCATGGTGGCGGCGGTCTCCGGGGTCGCCCCGGGCGCACTGCTGCTCGCCGCCGCCTGGCGGGGCGCCTCCCGCCCCGCCGTGGCCGTGTGACCTCGCTTACCCTGTGCGCATGACTCTCAGCACGCTCGACCTGGCCCTCGTCGAGGAGGCCACCAAGAAGTCCGGCCTGATCTGGGTCCGCGGCGCCGGAGCGGACCGGGCCCTGTGGCACGCCTGGGTGGACGGCGCGGCGCACGTGCTGGGCGACGGGCCCGGCGAGCAGCCCTTCCCCTCCCTCGCGGACGGTGCGACGGCCGAGGTGACGGTGCGGAGCAAGGACAAGGGCGGGCGGCTGGTCGCCTGGACCGCGACCGTACGGGAACTGCCGCCCCGGGGCGAGGAGTGGGCGGCGGCGGTCGCGGAGCTCAAGGGCAAGCGGCTGAACGCGCCGGACTCGGAGGACATGACGGAGCGGTGGGCGCGGGAGTGCCGGCTGCTCCGCCTGGAGCCCCGGGCCGTCGGCGCCCTGCCGGCCGGCTCCCTGGCCGCTGCGCCGCTGGCTTCGCCGGCCATCACGCGCCGCCCGATCCCGGCGCACCTCCCGAAACTCCTCCTGAAGCGCCGCAAGCCCCGCCCGTAGGCTCCGCCGGACCTTGCGCACCGTCGCCCCCGGGTGCCCGGCGCTCCGGCCCTCACTGTTACCGCCGCGCCGCCGGGGGCGGGTGTGCCGGGGTGCCCCCGCACCGTCGAAGCGGGTGCCCGGCGGTCCGGCCCCCCTGTATACCGCCGCGCCGGCGGGGTCGGGTGTGTGGCGGGGTGCCCCCGCAGGGCGTCGAACGCAACCACGCCCTGCTTGCCGGCGCCTCTGCAGGTTCGGCGCCCGAGGAGGTGCCCCGGCGCGCGCCCGGCCCCGGCGGCCGTTAGGCGGCGGCCGAACCGGGGTGCCGCTGCGCGGAGCAGTCCCCTACCCGCCCTTCCACCGTTCCCCGGGCTCCGCCCGGACCCGTTCCTGGGGCTCCGCCCCAGACCCCGCGCCTCAAACGCCGGCGAGGCTGGATCGGAGCCCGCGCCTCAGACGCCGGCGAGGCTGGATACCGCGCCGCCCGGACCAGGGCCGCAAGCTCCGGGACCGTGCAGTCCCGCCGGCGTCTGAGGCGCGGGGGCGGAGTCACCGACAGGGGGCGCCCGCCGCACCGTGCGGCGCGGGGGGTCCGGGGGTGGGGCCCCTGCGCCGTGGGGCTACGGCTTCGTGGGGTTCGCGCCCTGCCCTCCGCCCTTCGACGGCGCCGGGGGCGCCCCCTCGCCCGCCTGGTCCTTCGTCGTCGGGAGCTGCGTGCCGTAGTCCACCGTCTGGTCCTGCGCCGGCGGGTCCAGCGGGAACGGCTTGCCCCACTCCCCGAGTTCCACCCGCCCGGCACCCCCCGCCCGTTCCATGAGCAGCGGGTACGGGGTCCCCTCCAGGGACACGGAGAGCTTGCCGCCCTTGCCCTCGGCCGCCGTGACCTGCACGGCCTTGGTGTGGCCGACCTTCGTGTAGGAGCCCTTGGCGAGCTTGCCCTCCAGCCCGAGCAGCCCGTCCAGCAGGACGTGCATGTCGGTGAAGCCGCGGAACTGCTTGTACGTGGGGTCGCTCTCCGGCACCTTCACGTACTTGTCGCCGAGCTTGCCCGCCGAGTCGGACTGCCCCCAGAACGCCGCGCTCGCCTTCAGGTACAGCTGCTCCCCCACCCGCAGCAGCTGGAAGGTGTCGTCCTTCGACTTCACCTCGCCGGAGCCGCCGTCCGACTTCAGCCGCATGTCGAGGGTGAAGGACTTGCCGCCGCTCACGAGCGTGCCGGACAGGTGCACGGAGGCGGCGCCCGTCGCGGCCGCCTTCGCCTTCTCCTCGATCTTGTCCGCGGACAGCTTGCCGACCCCGTTCGTCCCCTCGTCCGGGTCCGAGCCGCAGCCCGTGCCGGTGACGGCGAGTCCCGCGCACAGCGCACCGATGAACGCGGCCCGGCGCAGGCGCACGGCAGGGAAGTGGGCGGTCACGGGCAAGTGCCTCTCGTCGTGCGGCTGCGAGCAGCAGGCAGCGTACCTGGCGGCGCGCGGCCCGCCACGACCGCGCCCCGGCGACCGGTGCCGCACCGCCGCCGCGCACCGCCACCCCGCCCGCACCCCGCCCGCACCGCACCCGCACCGCACCGACGCGGTACCCGCGCGGACCGCCCCACCAGGACGCTTGCACCGGGCACGGGCTAGCCTGAGGGGCGGCAGAACTGTTGAGGGACGCTCTAGGAGGCGCTCGGATGGCTGGTGGCGCCCCGCGGATCTTCGTCTCGCATCTGTCGGGTGTGCCCGTGTTCGACCCCAACGGCGACCAGGTCGGCCGGGTCCGCGACCTCGTGGCGATGCTGCGCGTCGGCGGGCGGCCGCCGCGCCTGCTGGGCCTGGTGGTCGAGGTGGTCAGCCGGCGCCGGATCTTCCTGCCGATGACCCGGGTCACGGGCGTGGAGTCCGGTCAGGTGATCACGACCGGGGTCGTCAACATGCGCCGCTTCGAACAGCGCCCCACCGAGCGGCTGATCCTCGGCGAACTGCTGGACCGCCGGGTGACGCTGACCGCGACCGGCGAGGAGGTCACCGTCCTGGACGTGGCCATCCAGCAGCTGCCGGCCCGCCGGGACTGGGAGATCGACAGGATCTTTGTGCGCAAGGGCAAGGGCGGCGCGCTGCGCCGGCGCGGCGAGACCCTGACCGTGGAGTGGTCCGCGGTGACGGGCTTCTCGCTGGAGGAGCACGGGCAGGGGGCCGAGAACCTGGTCGCCACGTTCGAGCAGATGCGCCCGGCGGACGTGGCGAACGTCCTGCACCACCTGACGCCGAAGCGGCGCGCCGAGGTGGCCAACGCCCTCGACGACGACCGGCTCGCGGACGTGATGGAGGAGCTCCCCGAGGACGAGCAGGTCGAGATCCTCGGCAAGCTGAAGGAGGAGCGCGCCGCCGACGTCCTGGAGGCGATGGACCCGGACGACGCGGCCGACCTGCTGTCCGAGCTGCCCGAGGACGACAAGGAGCGGCTGCTGACACTGATGCAGCCGGACGACGCGGCCGACGTGCGGCGCCTGCTGTCGTACGAGGAGAACACGGCCGGCGGTCTGATGACCACGGAGCCGATCGTGCTGCGCCCGGACGCGACGGTCGCGGACGCGCTGGCCCGCGTACGGCAGTCGGACCTGTCGCCGGCGCTGGCCGCGCAGGTGTACGTGTGCCGGCCGCCGGACGAGACGCCGACCGGCAAGTACCTGGGCACGGTGCACTTCCAGCGGCTGCTGCGCGACCCTCCGTTCACGCTGGTCAGCTCGATCGTGGACACGGACCTGCCGCCGCTGCGTCCGGACGCCTCGCTGCCGGTGGTGACCAGCTATCTGGCCGCCTACAACATGGTGGCGGTGCCGGTGGTCGACGAGAGCGGTTCGCTGCTGGGCGCGGTGACGGTGGACGACGTGCTGGACCACTTGCTGCCGGACGACTGGCGCGAGAAGGACTTCCACTCCGAGGAGGCCGTGGGTGGCCACTGAGCGGGGGCGTTCCGAGAAGGAGCAGGCGCGCGAGCGACGCCGGGAGCAGATCCGCGAGCGGCGCGAGCGGGCGCGCGCGCAGGCGCGCGAGCTCGGCCTTTCGGTGGAGTCGGGTGAGCGGGCGGAACGTTCCGCCTTCGAGCGCGGCGAACGGGCGAAGGCCGCCTCGGCGACCGGTTCGAGCGCGCTCGGCCGGTCGCGGGTCCGGCTCGACGTGCCGCGGCCGTCGCGGCGCCGGCTGCTGCCGGAGTACGACCCGGAGGCGTTCGGGCGCCTGTCGGAGCGGGTGGCGCGCTTCCTCGGCACGGGCCGGTTCATCGTCTGGATGACGGTCGTCATCATCTGCTGGGTGCTGTGGAACATCTTCGCGCCGGAGCACCTGCGGTTCGACAAGTACCCCTTCATCTTCCTGACGCTGATGCTGTCGCTGCAGGCCTCGTACGCGGCTCCGCTGATCCTGCTCGCGCAGAACCGGCAGGACGACCGGGACCGGGTCAACCTGGAGCAGGACCGCAAGCAGAACGAGCGCTCGATCGCCGACACCGAGTACCTGACCCGGGAGATCGCGGCCCTGCGGATGGGTCTGGGCGAGGTCGCGACGCGCGACTGGATCCGGTCCGAGTTCCAGGACCTGATCAAGGAGATGGACGAGCGCCGGCTATTCCCGCCGGAACGTGACGAAGGCGACCGCTGACGGGCTTTCCTGAGCCCTGCTACCGAGCCGTACCATCGGGGCATGGCTACCGACACAAGCTCCGCCGCCGAGGCCGCCGTGCCCGAGCAGGACGCGATCCTGGACGCGCTGGCGACGGTGAACGACCCCGAGATCCACCGGCCGATCACCGAACTCGGCATGGTGAAATCGGTGGAGATCGGCGATGGCGGCGCGGTCGCCGTCACCGTCTACCTGACCGTGTCGGGCTGTCCCATGCGCGAGACCATCACCCAGCTGGTCACCGAGGCCGTCGGGAAGGTCGCGGGCGTGACCTCCGTCGCGGTCACCCTGGACGTGATGAGCGACGAGCAGCGCAAGGAGCTGGCGGCCACCCTGCGCGGCGGCACCGCCGAGCGCGAGGTGCCCTTCGCCAAGCCGGGCTCGCTGACGCGTGTGTACGCGGTCGCGTCCGGCAAGGGCGGCGTGGGCAAGTCCTCGGTCACCGTCAACCTCGCCGCCGCGATGGCGGCGGACGGCCTGAAGGTCGGCGTGGTCGACGCGGACATCTACGGCCACAGCGTGCCGCGCATGCTGGGCGTCGACGGCCGTCCCACCCAGGTCGAGAACATGATCATGCCGCCGTCCGCGAACGGCGTGAAGGTCATCTCCATCGGCATGTTCACCCCGGGCAACGCGCCGGTGGTGTGGCGCGGCCCGATGCTGCACCGCGCGCTCCAGCAGTTCCTGGCGGACGTGTTCTGGGGCGACCTGGACGTGCTGCTGCTGGACCTCCCGCCGGGTACGGGCGACATCGCCATCTCGGTGGCGCAGCTGGTCCCGAACGCCGAGATCCTCGTGGTCACCACCCCGCAGCAGGCCGCGGCCGAGGTCGCGGAGCGGGCCGGCTCGATCGCCGTGCAGACCCACCAGAAGATCGTCGGCGTCGTCGAGAACATGTCGGGCCTGCCGTGCCCGCACTGCGACGAGATGGTCGACGTGTTCGGCTCGGGCGGTGGCCAGAAGGTGGCCGACGGCCTGACGAAGACGGTCGGCGCGACCGTCCCGGTGCTCGGCTCCATCCCGATCGACGTGCGTCTGCGCGAGGGCGGCGACGAGGGCAAGCCGGTCGTCCTGGCCGACCCCGACTCCCCGGCCGGCGCGGCCCTGCGCGCGATCGCGGGCAAACTGGGCGGCCGGGCCCGGGGCCTCTCGGGCATGTCCCTGGGCATCACCCCGAAGAACAAGTTCTAGCACCCCCGGTCGCCCCTCACGGGCGGCGCGGCGAAAAGGGCACCGCCGACCAGCGGTGCCCTTTGCCGTACCCGGTCCGTGACCCGGACTACTCGTACGAACCCGGACTACTCGTACGCGCCGAGGTCCGAGATCACCGAGAACCCCAGCCCGTACGCGCTCATCCCCCGCCCGTACGCGCCGAGATGGACGCCGCCCCGCGTGGACCCGGCGAGCACCCACCCGAACTCCGACTCGCGGTAGTGGAACGGCGTCGGCTCCCCGTCCACCGGCAGCGACAGCATCGACCAGTCCTCGCCCTCCAGATCGTCGGCGAGCTCCCACGCCGCCTCCGTCTGCTGGTCGAGCCAGTCGTTGCGCAGTGCGTGGTCCATCTGGCCCGGCCAGCTGTACGCCAGCAGCCCGGAGCCGGCGAGCCAGGCCGCCGAGGAGACCGAGGTGGCCTCCAGGACGCCGGTGCCGTCCCCGCTGCGGCGCAGCGGGTTGCTCGCGACGGTGACGACCACCGCGAAGCGCTCCTTCTCGCCGGTGGCGATCTCACCCCGCGCGGACGGCTCGTCGCCGTGGCCGGTGGAGCCGTGCTCCACGGTGCCGTCGGCGCCGGTGCCGACCTGCATGAGCCAGCGGGGGCCGGTGAAGGCGCCGTCCAGCCCGTACCAGGGGAACTCGGCCCGCAGGTAGCCCTCGGCGGTCCGGCGGGCGGCCGGGACGGGCGCGGCGCCCTCCTGCGGCTGCGCCGGCTGCTGCGCCGCCTGCTGCGGCTGTTGCTGGGCGTTCTGCGGATCCTGCGCGGGTTCGGCGGCTGGGGCGGGCGCGGGCGCGGCGGCCTCGGCGGTCTGCGCACCTACCCGGCTGCTGCTCGTCGTCTCCATGGGGCGGCCTCTCGTTCCGTGGGGTCCGGAACGGCCCGCCCCCCTCGGGCGTCCTACATCCGGACAGATGGAGGATAGCCACCGGACCCGGGATCGGCGGGCAGGCGCAGCCCCTACGTGGCGTCGGCGTCGAAGCGCGCGCGCTGCTCGGCGGCCGGGGAAGCGGGCTTCTTCAGCAGGTCGGGACCGGTGCCGGCGGGCGTGGCGGAGGCACTCGCCGGGGCGACGGCCGCTTCGGGCTCCCTGCTGTTCACGGCGTCGGTGACGTCGTTCAGCTCCTTGCGGAGGTCGAAGCTGCTGCGGATCTCCTTGAGGTCCTCGTTCTCGGTCAGCTGCTTGCGGATGAAGGTCTTCGGGTTCAGGTCCTCGAACTCGAAGTCCTTGAACTCCGGTCCGAGTTCGGAGCGGATGTCCTGCTTGGCGCTGTCGGAGAACGCGCGGACCTTCCGGATGAAGCCGGAGACGTCCTGGATCACCTTGGGCAGCTTGTCCGGACCGAAGACCAGGATCGCGAGCACCACGATCGTGACGAGTTCGAGTGCGCCTATGTCGTTGAACACCCTGCCGCTCCTCGGTCTCTCTCACTGCGGGCCCGCACACACGGTACCCGCCCTCGTCCGCACGCCCATACCTGCGTGCTCGCCCCGTACTGGTTTCACCCGCCCGTCACGCGGTGCTCACGAGCCGTTCGCCGACCCGAGGACGACCTCCAGGGTTTCCTCCCGGCCGCCGCGCCGCACGGTCAGGGTGAGCTTGTCGCCCGGGCGGTGGGACCTGATCTTGATGATCAGTTCGTCGCCGCCGCGCACGCGCTGTCCGTCCACCTTGGTGATCACGTCGCCGGCCCTGATGCCGGCACGGGCGCCGGGCCCGCCGGAGACCACGGAGGGCTTGCCGTCCTCGCCCTTGTCCCCGACCCGGGCTCCGTCGCCCGTGTACTCCATGTCGAGGGTGACGCCGATCACGGGGTGGGTGGCGTGGCCGGTGCGGATGAGTTCCTCGGCGACGCGCTTGCCCTGGTTGATGGGGATGGCGAAGCCGAGGCCGATGGAGCCGCCCTGCCGCTCGGGATCGTCCTTGTCGGCGCCCCGGATGGCGCTGTTGATACCGACCACGTGGGCCTTGGCGTCGAGGAGGGGGCCACCGGAGTTCCCCGGGTTGATGGGGGCGTCGGTCTGGAGGGCGTCGACGTAGCTGATGTCGCTGCCGTCGCCCTTGTCCCCGCCCGCGGTGACGGGCCGCCCGGTGGCGCTGATGATGCCGGCGGTGACGGTGTTGGACAGGTCGAAGGGGGCGCCGATGGCCACCACCGGGTCGCCGACCTTCACGTTCTCGGAGTTGCCGAGGCTCAGCGGCTGGAGCCCGCGCACCCCGCTGACCTTGACCACGGCCAGGTCGTATCCGGAGTCGCGGCCGACCAGCTCGGCGGTGACGCTCTCGCCGGTGCTGAAGGTGACCGCTATCTCCTTGGAGTCGGCGACGACGTGGTTGTTGGTCAGGATGTGGCCCTGCTGGTCGAGTACGAAACCGGTGCCCGTCCCGCCGCCCTTGGCGCCGCGCACGTGGAGGGTCACCACCCCGGGCAGTGCGGTGGCCGCGATCCCGGCCACGCTGTCGGGGGCCCGGCCCGTGTCCGCGACCCCCGCCTGGGGCAGCTCCAGGCGGGTGCTGCTCTGCCGCTCGGCGAGCACGCCGAGGTAGCCGCCGACGCCGCCCGCGAGGAGGGCGGTGCCCACGCTGAGGGCGACGGCCTGCCAGAGCCCGAGCCCGCGCCGTTCCCGGCCCCGGTCCACCACCTGGAGGGGTGCCTGGAGGGGCTGGGCGCTCCACGGGTCGTAGCGGACCGGGCGGGACGGCTCCGGTTCCCCGCCCGTGCCGTCCGTCTCCGCGCCCACGCCCTCGCCCTCGCCCTCGGACGCCCCTTCGGACCCGCTCTCGGGCCTGGGTGCCGGGACCGTGTCGTGGCGGCCTCCGGCCGTGCCCTCGGGCCGGCTCCACCACTGCGGAGCCGGTTCGGTCTGCTGCCTGTCGGCCATGGGCGCTCCCCGCCTGCCTATGCGCATGTGCCGCAGATTCAACCAGGTCGCGGGTCAGCGCAGCAGGGAGACCGGTCGGGGCGTTGCCGACGGGCTCGGGTGCAGCGGCGGCAGCGGGGTCGCGAGGGTCGACAGCAGGGTCGGGCCCATGGGGGTCGGAGGCACCCGGTCGCGGACCGAGGCGTCGGCGACGGAGACCACGGGGCCGGGCCGGGAGGCGGGCGCGGGCTGCTCACCCCGGACGGTCGGGTCGGCGTTCTCCATCGGCAGCGTCCCGCCCAGGGCGAGCGCGGCCAGCGACACCGCTCCCGCCGCGACGTAGGCGAACCGGCGGCGCGGACGCGCGACTTCGTGGATGCGGAAACCGTGCGGCTGCGGCGGGACGCCCGACCGGGCCAGGGCGTACGCGAACGAGCCGAACGGATCGGCCTGCTGCTCCGCCGCGGGGGCGGCCGGACCCCGTCCGCCGCTCGGTCCCGGGGGGCCCGGCGGCCCGTCGGGACCGCCGCCCGGCAGCCCCTGCAGCCGTGCCAGCAGACCGGCGGACAGCGGCGGCGGCGCGCTCTCCACGAACATGCTCTTCAGCCGGCGCTGTGCGTCGGCCTCGGCCTTGCACCTGGCACACGTGGCCAGATGGGCCAGCACGCGCTCGCGGGCGTCGTGCTTCAACTCCCCGTCCACCAGGGCGGCGAGCCTGTCGCCCAGGTGGTGCTCGGCGGGGGACGGTCCGGCTGCGCTCACTCGGCTCCGCCCTCTCCCCCGGCACCGGGCGCACCCACCGCCGCCCCCGCCAGCGCGCGCTGCTGCGCGCGGACTTCGGGGGACCGGTGCTTGAGCTCCTTGCGCAGGTGTGAACGGCCGCGGTGGATACGGCTGCGGACGGTTCCGAGCTTCACGCCGAGGGTCGCGGCGATCTCCTCGTACGAGAGGCCCTCGATGTCGCAGAGCACGACGGCGGCGCGGAACTCGGGGGCGAGGGTGTCCAGCGCCTGCTGGACGTCGGCGTCGAAGTGGGTGTCGTGCAGAACCTGCTGCGGGGAGGGCTCGCGGCTCGGCAGCCGCTCGGCGGCGTCGTCGCCGAGCGCGTCGAAGCGGATCCGCTGCTTGCGGCGGACCATGTCCAGGAACAGGTTCGTGGTGATGCGGTGCAGCCAGCCCTCGAACGTGCCCGGCGTGTAGGTGGACAGCGAGCGGAAGACGCGGACGAAGACCTCCTGGGTCAGGTCCTCGGCGTCGTGCTGGTTGCCCGTCAGACGGTAGGCGAGGCGGTAGACCCGCGCGCTGTGCGTGCTGACGATCTCCTCCCATGAGGGAGGGGTCCACGCCTGCGAGCCCGCATCGTCGGCGAAGGTCGCGGTGGTTGCGGTGGCGGTGTGGAAGCTGTCAGCAATGTAGGTCACGGATTTCGGCTCACCGGCCGACCGGAAGAGACGTCTGAACACGCCCCTACGATCCACAGGCGCAGCCGCACCTCCCCTGTCGGCTCTGGTGGTGTCCAGCGGAGTCCCTACCATAGCCACCCCCTCTGTCAGCTCCGGATAAGCCTTTTTGCAGTATCTTTACGCGGGTCTTAGGTCACAGAGGGGCCGAGGCCGTCGATCTGCCCGGCAGCGCCCCTTCTGATCCCGTCTCCACCCTTCACAACGCCCGGTCCCATCTGCGGGTTCCCGACGTCAACGGATACAGTCACCGTTGCGCCAACTATGGGGACAGGAGAGGGTCATTACCGGCAACCGGCAGACGAGCTGGGCTTTCGCCGACGCGTTCGTCGCCGAGGACGACGCTCTGCGATGGGCCCGCGACCGGTCCAGGGAAGCGGGCCTGCGCTCCGTCTCCCCCGGCACCGGGGCCGCGCTGCGCCTGCTGGCCGCCACCGCGGATGCCAAGGCGGTCGCCGAGATCGGCACCGGCACCGGCGTCTCCGGCATCCACCTCCTCCACGGCATGCGCCCCGACGGGGTCCTGACCACGGTGGATCCCGAACCGGACCGGCAGGCCTTCGCCCGCCAGGCCTTCCGCGCCGCCGGTTTCGCCGGCAACCGCGCCCGCTTCATCCCGGGCCGCGCCCTCGACGTGCTGCCGCGGCTCGCGGACGGCGGGTACGACCTCGTCTTCTGCGACGGGGACCCGACCGAGTCCCTCGACTACCTCGCTGAATCGTTGCGCCTGCTGCGCCCCGGCGGACTGGTCTGCTTCGAGGGGGTCTTCTCCGACGGACGCACGGTCGACTCCGCGGCCCAGCCCGTCGAGGTGCTCCGCGTCCGCGAGCTGCTGCGGAGCGTCCGGGAGAGCCCGGCGCTGGAGTCCGCGCTGCTCCCGGTGGGCGACGGGCTGCTGTGCGCCGTACGCCGCTGAGCGCGTGGGCCCGGGCCGCCGGACCCGTCAGCGCAGCAGGGCGAAGGTCAGGGCCGCCGTGCCGCCCAGCGCGGTGCCCGCGATGAGCTGGGCCGGGGTGTGCGCCTTCAGCACCAGCCGCGACCAGGCGACGGCGGCGGCGGGCAGGGCCGCCGGGAGCGCCACCGGCCCGAAGGCGAGCAGCAATATCATCACGGTGCCGCCGGCCACCGACATGTGGATGGATATCTGCCAGCCCGCCGTCACCGCCAGGGACGAGACCAGCCCCACGAGCATCGCGACGACGAGCGCGAAGACGTCCGCCGGGGCGCCGAGCGCGTACAGCAGCGTGATCCCGGCGGCGACGGAGACCAGGCTCAGCGCCATCGGGACCATGCGCTGACGCCGGACCCGTATGTGCTGGTCGGTCAGCGCCCCCCGCCGCACCCCGAGCACGATGATCCCGATCGGGACCACCCCGCAGAACAGGGCGGCGAGCAGCCCCCAGCCGAGGCCGGTCCAGGACCCGGTGCTGAACCAGCCGATCAGAAGGAGCAGGGCCACAACCAGGTTCGCCGGCGCCAGCACGTCGGTGAGGATCCGGGCCGCCTTCTGGCGGGGGGTGCAGTGCGCGAAGGCGGGCGGGGCGGGCGGCGAGAACGTCACGGCACATCTCCGGCGATCGAAGAGAAAGATAGAGAAAGGTCCTGGACACAACGCTGCCCCGACCGCACAGGGCGATCGGGGCAGCGCAGAGAACGCAGAATGCTGATGGTGCCGAAAGGTCAGCCGACGACCTTCTTCAGGGCGTCACCCAGGGCGTCCGCCTCGTCGGGGGTCAGCTCGACGACAAGCCGACCGCCGCCCTCGAGCGGTACGCGCATGACGATGCCCCGCCCCTCCTTGGTGACCTCGAGCGGGCCGTCGCCCGTCCGCGGCTTCATGGCCGCCATGCTCGTTCCCCTTCCTGAAACCAGCTCATCGTCAGCCGACGGCCCCATTCAGGCGCCTAGTACCCGGCATCGAACACATTGCTTCCCGGCCATTATCCCGCATGTCAGGACCCGATGACCAACCTCAACGGTGAACGCTTCGGCAACGCGCTCGACCAAAACCACTCATTTCGGGGACCCGCCTGCGATACTTCGCCCTCGCGCGGTGCGCTTTCTTTGACGCACATCACATGTGCGCGCGCCGCCCGGTCCGCCATGCTGACCCTTGCACCGGCCGGTACCGGCCGGTAGTCAAGCCCGCGACGAAGGGGGACCCCCTGCCATGGCCGACAGCGTGCTCTACGAAGTGACCGACGGACTCGCCACCATCACGATCAACCGCCCGGACGCGATGAACGCGATGAACACCGAGGCCAAGGTCGCCCTGCGCGACGCGGTCCTGGCGGCTGCCTCCGACTCCGCGGTGCGGGCCGTGCTGCTCACCGCGGCCGGCGACCGGGCCTTCTGCGTGGGCCAGGACCTCAAGGAACACATCGGGAACCTCGCCTCGGACCGCGAGACCGGTACTTCGCTGACCATGAGCACGGTCTCGGAGCACTACAACCCGATCGTCCGCGCCCTCACCGAGATGCCCAAGCCCGTGGTGGCCGGCGTGAACGGTGTCGCGGCCGGGGCCGGCTTCGGCTTCGCGCTGGCGGCGGACTTCCGCGTCGTCGCCGACACGGCCTCGTTCAACACCTCGTTCGCCGGGGTGGCGCTGACCGCCGACTCCGGGGTCTCCTGGACCCTGCCCCGCCTGATCGGTGCCTCCCGCGCCTCCGACCTGCTGCTCTTCCCGCGCTCGGTCAAGGCCCAGGAGGCGTTCGAGCTCGGCATCGCCAACCGTCTGGTGCCCGCGGAGTCCCTGCGCGCCGAGGCCGAGGCCGTCGCCCGCGCCCTGGCCTCCGGCCCGACCGTCGCCTACGCCGCGCTGAAGGAGTCCCTGGCCTACGGTGCCTCGCACTCCCTCGCCGAGGCACTGGAGCACGAGGACGTCCTGCAGACCCGCGCGGGCGCCTCCGAGGACCACGCCATCGCCGTCCAGGCCTTCCTCGCGAAGCAGCCGCCGAACTACCTGGGCCGCTGAGCGGCCGTCTCCCGCGAGGCCCGGACCTCGCGGGAGGCGCAGTCGGCCAGATGGTCGTTGACCAGGCCGCAGGCCTGCATCAGCGCGTAGGCCGTCGTGGGGCCGACGAAACGGATCCCGGCCTTCTTCAGCGCCTTCGCCAGCGCGACGGACCCGTCGGTGACCGCCGGGACGTCGGCGAGGGTGCGCGGGGCCGGTCCGGGCTCCTCCGGGGCGTGCGACCAGATCAGCGCGTCCAGCTCGCCCGGCTCCCACCCGGCGAGCACCTTCGCGTTGGCCAGCGTCGCCTCGATCTTGGCCCGGTTGCGGATGATCCCCTCGTCCGCCAGCAGCCGCTCCGCGTCCGCCGGCCCGAACTCCGCGACCGCCGCGATCTCGAAGGACGCGAAGGCCTTCCGGAAGCCCTCCCGGCGCCGCAGGATCGTGATCCACGACAGCCCCGACTGGAAGGCCTCCAGGCACAGCCGCTCGTACAGGGCGTCGTCGCCGTGGACCGGGCGGCCCCACTCGGTGTCGTGGTAGGCGACGTACTCCCCGGTGGGCCCGGTGGACAGCGCCCACGGGCAGCGCAGCGCCCCGTCGGGGCCCGCGACCGCGGCGCTCATCGCTCGGCGTGCTTGGTCAGGTCGACCTGGCCGGCCGGCACGGCGTCCTGCGGTTCGGCCGCGACCCGGGCCGTCAGCTGCGCGATCCGCGCGTCACGCTCGGCCAGCTCCGCCGCCAGCCGGTCCAGTACGTCGTCCACCTCGGCCATCCGGTACCCGCGCGGCCCGACGGGCAGCCGCAGCGCGTCGATGTCCTCCCGTACGACGGGCCGGGTCTCCGGAAGCGCGTCGGCGACCCGGTCCGGTTCCGCTTCCGGCAGCACGGCCTCCGAGCCTCCGCCGATCACCGCCAGGGTGACCGCCGCCACGACCACGACCAGCGCGATCATCAAGAAGAAGAACACGATCACTCCCCACGAGAGACTCCGACCCTCAGGTTAAGGTCGCAGATGAGGCGGGGGGGCCGCCGAAGGAGGAAAGAGCAGGATGCTGCGACTGGGCAGGCGCGAGTTCGGCACCCATGAACCGGTGATCATGGCCATCGTGAACCGCACCCCGGACTCCTTCTACGACCAGGGCGCGACGTTCCGCGACGAACCGGCCCTGGACCGGGTCGAGCAGGCGGTCGCCGAAGGCGCCGCGATCATCGACATCGGCGGGGTCAAGGCCGGCCCGGGCGAGCACGTGGACGCGGCCGAGGAGGCCCGGCGCACGGTCGGTTTCGTCGCCGAGGTCCGCCGCCGCCACCCCGACGTGGTGATCAGCGTGGACACCTGGCGGCACGAGGTGGGCGAGGCGGTGTGCGAGGCCGGGGCGGACCTGCTGAACGACGCGTGGGGCGGGGTGGATCCGAAGCTGGCCGAGGTCGCCGCGCGTTACGGGGCCGGGCTGGTCTGCACCCATGCGGGCGGGGCGGAGCCGCGGACGCGGCCGCACCGCGTCGAGTACGAGGACGTCATGGCCGACATCCTGGAGGTCACGGTCGGCCTCGCCGAACGCGCGGCCGCGCTGGGTGTCCGCCGGGACGCGATCATGATCGACCCCGGGCACGACTTCGGGAAGAACACCCGGCACTCGCTGGAGGCCACGCGGCGGCTGGGCGAGATGACGGCGACGGGGTGGCCGGTGCTGGTCTCCCTGTCCAACAAGGACTTCGTCGGCGAAACGCTCGACCGGCCGGTGAAGGAACGGCTGCTGGGCACGCTGGCCACGACGGCCGTCTCGGCGTGGCTGGGTGCGCAGGTCTACCGCGTGCACGAGGTCGCCGAGACCCGGCAGATCCTCGACATGGTCGCGTCGATCCAGGGCCACCGGCCCCCGGCGGTAGCCCGCCGAGGCCTGGCCTGACGGCTCCCTCCGGGGGCGGAGGGGGTGCCCCGCGGCTGGCGCCGGCGCGCCGGTGGGGGCGGGTGTGCCGGGCTGCCACCCCCGCGCCGGCGGGGGGCGGGTGTGTGCCGGGGTGCCCCCGCAGGGCGTCGAACGCAACCACGCCGCACTTGCCGGTGCCTCCGCAGGTTCGACGCCCGAGGAGGTGCCCCGGCGCGCGCCCGGCCCCGGCGGCCCGCCACGACGCCGCTGCGCGGAGCTGGTCCCCGACCCGCCCTTCCACCGTTCCCCGGGCTCCGCCCGGACCCGTTCCCGGGGCTCCGCCCCAGACCCCGCGCCTCAAACGCCGGCGAGGCTGGATCGCGCCCCGCCAGGACCCGCGCCGCAAACGCCGGCCAGGCTGGAGCGGGCACGCCGGGACCCGCGCCGCAGACGCCGGCGGGGCTGGAGTGGGGGCACCGCCCCCAGACCCGCCTCAAACGCCGTCGAGGCTGGAGTGGGCACGCACGGGCCCGGGCCGCAGACGTCGGCGGGGCCTACTTGCCTACTTCCTTCGTCACCAGGGCGATCGCCTCGTCCACGTCGTCGGTGACGTGGAAGAGGTACAGGTCCCTCTCCGACGCCTTGCCCTGCGCGATCACCGTGTTCCGCAGCCAGTCGACCAGACCGCTCCAGTACTCCGATCCGAACAGCACGATCGGGAAGCGGGTGATCTTCTGCGTCTGGACCAGGGTCAGCGCCTCGAACAGCTCGTCCAGGGTGCCGAGACCGCCCGGCAGGACGACGAACCCCTGGCTGTACTTCACGAACATCGTCTTGCGGACGAAGAAGTACCGGAAGTTCAGCCCCAGGTCGACGTGCTGGTTCAGGCCCTGCTCGAAGGGCAGCTCGATGCCGAGGCCGACCGAGATGCCGCCCGCCTCGCGGGCGCCCTTGTTGGCCGCCTCCATCGCGCCCGGACCGCCGCCCGTGATCACCGCGAAGCCGGCGTCGACCAGCGCGCTGCCGATCCGCACGCCCGCGTCGTACTCGGCCGTGCCCGCGGGGGTGCGGGCCGACCCGAACACGCTGATCGCGGGCGGCAGCTCGGCCAGGGTGCCGAAGCCCTCGATGAACTCCGACTGGATGCGCAGGACCCGCCAGGGATCGGTGTGCACCCACTCGGAGGGCCCGGCGGAGTCCAGCAGCCGCTGGTCCGTCGTACTGCCCGCCTGCACCTGGCTCCGCCTCCTCAGCACCGGCCCGAGCTGCTGCTCCTCGGGCCGACGACGGGCGGAACTCTCGGGGTTGCCCATGATGTGCTCCCTCCTGCTGATCGTTGGATCAGGGTAGGCGCACGAAGGTGACGGGAAGCGGAATTCAGGCGGTCAGCCAGGCACGGAGTCGTTCCTCGCAGTGCAGGATCGCCTTCGTCTCCACCCGCTCGTCGACCTTGTGGGCCAGCAGGGCGTCGCCCGGGCCGTAGTTCACGGCCGGGACGCCGAGCGCGCTGAAGCGCGAGACGTCCGTCCAGCCGAACTTCGGCATGGCGTGGCCTCCGACGGCTTCCATGAAGGCCGCGGCGGCGGGGTGGGAAAGGCCGGGCAGGGCGCCGGGGGACGAGTCGTCGATCACGAACTCGGCGATGTCGCAGTCCGCGAAGACCTCACGGACGTGCGCGACGGCGTCGGCCTCGCTGCGGTCCGGGGCGTAGCGGAAGTTGACCGTGACCGTGCAGGCGTCGGGGATGACGTTGTTGGCGACGCCGCCCTCGATGCGGACCGCGCTCAGGCCCTCGTGGTACTCCAGGCCGTCGATGACCGGCTTGCGCGGCTCGTACGCGGCCAGCCGGGCCAGGATCGGGCCGGCGGCGTGGATGGCGTTGGAGCCCATCCAGCTGCGGGCGGAGTGGGCGCGCTCGCCGGTCGTGCGGAGCAGTACGCGCAGGGTGCCCTGGCAGCCGCCCTCGACCTCGGCGTTGGAGGGCTCCAGGAGCACCGCGAAGTCGCCGGTCAGCCAGTCGGGGTGGGCTTCGGCGACCTTGCCGAGGCCGTTGAGGTCGGCGGCGACCTCTTCCTGGTCGTAGAAGACGAAGGTGAGGTCGCGGTTCGGCTCGGACACCGTGGCCGCGATGCGCAGCTGCACGGCGACGCCGGACTTCATGTCGGTGGTGCCGCAGCCCCACAGGACGTCGTTCTCGTCGAGTCGGGACGGAACGTTGTCGGCGATCGGCACGGTGTCGAGGTGGCCGGCGAGTACGACGCGCTCGGCGCGGCCGAGGTTCGTGCGGGCCACGACGTTGTTTCCGAAACGGTCCACGGTGAGGTGCGGCAGTGCGCGCAGCGCGTGTTCCACGAGGTCGGCGAGCACCTTCTCGTCGCCGCTCACGGATGGAATGTCGACGAGCCGGGCGGTCAGCTCGGCGGCGTCCAGGGTGAGGTCCAGCTCGGATTCGGACATGCCTCTGACCCTAACGCCCCGGGGTGTGGCGAACCTTCCACGTCCGCCCGGTGGACGCGTCATGTGGCTCAAGTACGGTGGGCCGCGTGTCCCAGAGCGATCACTCCCGCCCCCGTCGCCGCCGCCGGCTGCTGCGGGCCGCCGCCGGCCTGCTCGTCCTGCTCGCGGTCATCGGCTACTTCGCCGTCCAGCAGGACTCCACGGGCGGCATGGGTGCGCCGCACTGCGTCGTCCGCGCCGCGGACGGCGCCGAGGGCGAGGGCGGTTCGTACTCGATGACCCCCGAGCAGGCGGGGAACGCCGCGACGATCGCCGTGGTGGGCACGGGCAAGCCGATGCCGGAGCGGGCGGTCACGATAGCGATGGCCACCGCCATGCAGGAGTCGGCGCTGCGCAACCTCGACCACGGCGACCGGGACTCGCTGGGCCTGTTCCAGCAGCGGCCCTCGCAGGGCTGGGGCACGCCGGCGCAGATCCAGGACCCCGTGTACTCGGCCGGGATCTTCTACGACCGGCTCAAGGAGGTCCGTGGCTGGGCCCGGCTGCCGCTGACGGAGGCGGCGCAGCAGGTCCAGCTCAGCGGTTTCCCGCAGGCGTACGCGAAGCACGAGCCTGACGCGACGCTGCTGGCGGCGGCGTTCACGGGCAGTGCGCCGGGAGCGCTGACCTGCACCGGTCCCGCCCCGCGGCCGGGCTCGGGCGATCCGGAGAAGGTGAAGGCGGAGCTGACCCGGGTGTTCGGGCCCACGGCGGCGCCGAAGCTCGGTCCGCCGACGTCCTCACTGGGCCGCTCCGGCCCGGCGGACCGGACGGAGGTCGCGGTGCCGGTGACGGACAAGAAGGGCGCGGTCGACCGGCAGCGCGGCTGGGAGCTCGCGCACTGGGCCGTGGCGAACGCGGCGAAGCTGAACATCACGCGGGTCGGGTACGACGGCAAGGCGTGGATCGCGGGCGAGAACAAGGGCCGCTGGGTCGACAAGGTGCCGGGCAAGTCGGGCTCCGGGGACCCGCAGAGCGCGGGGCCGGACGACGTCCGGATCTTCACCGCCCGCTGAGCCGGCGGGCCCCCGGGCCGGTCTTTCGCGGCCCTGCCCCGGGCGGCCCGGACCCGGGCGGCCCGGACCCGCCTGAACCGACCCGGCCCGCCCGCCGGTACCGGGCCGCTGCGCGGGGCCTTCCCCCACCCCGCCCCTTCCCGAACCGGGGCTCCGCCCCGGGCCCCGGTCCTCAAACGCCGGACGGGCTGAAATTGCCCTGCGGGCAATCCAGCCCCGGAGCCCGGTCAGGCGTCCGGGTCGTCACCCGTGCGGGGGTGAGCCCATGGAGGGGCCGAGGGGAGCCCGGACCGGAAGAAGCCCTGGTCGGCGCGTATTCAATGGGCTTTTCGCGGAAGCCGATTAAACGATGCGTTACCGATCCTTTACCGAGGGGCTCCGCAACTCACGGCCCCCCACGAGCGGTTGTACACGGCGTACTCAGCCGCTACCGCTTAGGAGCATCATGTCCCTCCCCCTGACCCGTCGGATCGCCCGTGCCGCGCTGCTCGTCGCAGCCGGGGCAGCGCCCGTGGTCGGTGCGGCCGGCGCGGCCAGTGCCGCCGGCCTGGAGCCCGTGCAGCAGCTGGGCGCCCTGACCGCCGCCCCGGACACCGCCGGCGCCACCGCGGCGGCCGCGGACACCGCGTCCACGGCCACGGCCGCCACCAAGGCCGTCCCGGCCGCCGACGTGGCCGGCCAGGCGGGCGGCCTGCTCGGCGGGCTGCCCGTTCCCGGCGCGCAGGAGCTGCCGCTCGGATCGCTGCCCGGCGGCCTGCCGGGTGGCGTGCCGCTCGGCTGATCACCGTACGGGCGTACGGACGCGGGAACCCCGAAGGGGCCGGGAGTGCGAACTCCCGGCCCCTTCGGGCGCGTACGGGGCGGTGGGACGGATCAGCCCGCGAGGCGCTTGACCGCCGCCTCCACCCGCTCGTCGGTCGCGGTGAACGCGACGCGCACGAAACGGGCGCCCGCCTCGCCGTAGAAGTCGCCGGGCGCGACCAGGATGCCCAGCTCCGCGAGGTGGGCGACCGTGTCCCAGCAGGGTTCGTCCCGGGTCACCCACAGGTAGAGACTGGCCTCGCTGTGCTCGACCCGGAAGCCGTGGGCCTCCAGCGCCGCGCGCAGCGCCGCGCGGCGGGCGGCGTAGCGGACCCGCTGTTCCTCGACGTGCGCGTCGTCGCCGAGCGCGGCGACCGTGGCGGCCTGGACGGGCGCCGGGGTCATCATGCCGCCGTGCTTGCGGATCTCCAGCAGTTCGCCGAGGACCGACGGGTCACCGGCGATGAACGCCGCGCGGTAGCCCGCCAGGTTGGAGCGCTTGGAGAGGGAGTGGACGGAGACGATGCCCTCGTACGAGCCACCGCAGACCTCGTCGTGGAGGACGGAGACGGGCTCGGCCTCCCAGCCCAGCTCCAGGTAGCACTCGTCGCTGAAGAGCAGGATGCCGTGCTCGCGCGCCCAGGCCACGATCCGGATCAGCTCCTCCTTGGAGAGGACCTTTCCGGTGGGGTTGGACGGGGAGTTGAGCCACAGCAGCTTCACGCCGGCCGGGTCCAGCTCCGTCGGGTCGTCGTAGACGACGGCCTCGGCGCCGCACAGCCGCGCGCCGACCTCGTACGTGGGGTAGGCGAGCCGCGGGTAGGCCACCTTGTCGCCCGCGCCGAGCCCGAGCTGGGTCGGCAGCCAGGCCACCAGCTCCTTGGAGCCGACGACCGGCAGGACGTTGCGGTGCCCGGCGGCGCTCGCGCCGAGGCGCCCGCGCACCCAGCCGGTGATCGCGTCGCGCAGGGCGGGCGTGCCCCACACGGTCGGGTAGCCCGGGGAGTCGGCGGCGCCGACCAGGGCGCGCTGGATCAGCTCCGGGACCGGGTCCACGGGGGTGCCGACCGACAGGTCAACGATGCCGTCCGCGTGGGCCGCCGCCGTCGCCTTGTAGGGCTCCAGCTTGTCCCACGGGAAGGCGGGAAGACGGTCGGATACTGCGGCCACGGTGGTCTCTGCTCTCTCTCGGTACTGGCTGGTAGCGGATCGGAAAACACCTCGGTCCCGTACGGCGGGAAAGGCCGTACGGGACCGAGGGGCGCTTCGGACCGGAAGGTCAGTGCTCGCCGTTGATGCCGGCGGGCAGCGCAGCGATGAAGGGGTGATCGCGCTCGATCAGGCCCAGCTTGGAGGCACCACCGGGCGAACCGAGCTCGTCGAAGAACTCGACGTTCGCCTTGTAGTAGTCCTTCCACTCCTCCGGGGTGTCGTCCTCGTAGAAGATGGCCTCGACCGGGCAGACCGGCTCACACGCACCACAGTCGACGCACTCGTCCGGGTGGATGTACAAGGACCGCTGGCCCTCGTAGATGCAGTCGACGGGGCACTCTTCGATGCATGCCTTGTCCTTGACGTCGACACAAGGCTCCGCGATGACGTAGGTCACGCTCTCGTTCCTCCTCGGTAGGGCTGTCCATATCGCGCGGGAGCGCGGCGTCGTCGATGCCCACACCTAGTATCTCCGTTCCCGGGCACGATCCGAACAGGAGGGGCGGACAGAGCTGTGGAATTCACTGCGGGCGGACTGCTGGAGGTCCGAATCACCCCGGCTGACGTGGGTAAACGGGTGTCCGTACGACGGGCGGAAGGCGAGCTGGGCGGATCACCCCAGTTCACGGACACGGTCGGAGTTCTCACATCCTGGGACCGGGGTGTGCTGCTGATCACACGAAAGAACGGCGAATCCGTCCGCATCGCGGAATCGGCGCTGGTCGCGGGCAAGGTCGTACCCCCGGCGCCGGCCCGCAGACGGGGCCCGGCGGCCTCCTTCGAGGAGCTGTCGCGGGTCGCGGCGCGGTCCTGGCAGCCGCTGGAGAGCGAACCGCTCGGCGAGTGGACGCTGCGGGCGGCGGCCGGTTTCACCCGGCGGGCCAACTCCGTGCTGCCGCTCGGAGACCCGGGCATACCGCTGGACGATGCACTCGCCCGAGTGACCTCCTGGTACGCGGAACGTGACCTTCCGGCCTATGTGCAGGCCGCGACGGGGGCCGCGGGCACCCAGGAGCTGCTGTGCGCGGAGCTGGAGCGGCGGGGCTGGGCGTCCGAGGTGTCGGCGGAGGTACGGATCGGGGCGCTGGCGCCGGTGGCCGACGTCGAGGCGCCCGGGGCCGGGTCCGTACGTCTGACCCGCGTCCCGGACGAGGCGTGGCTCGGCCGCTACGGGAAGGTCTCCGACCCGGAGGTGGCGCGCCGGATGCTCGTGGAGGGGCCGTCGGTGTGGTTCGCGGCGCTGCCCGCGGGCCGGGCGATCGGCCGGCTGGTGGTCGACGGGCGCTGGGCGGGCTTCGCGGCGGTGACGGTCGATCCGGAGCACCGCCGGGAGGGTCTGGCGACGGCCGTGATGGCGGCGCTGGCGCGGCGGGCGCTGGAGGAGGGCGCGTCGGCGGCGTGGCTCCAGGTGGAGACGGACAACGCGGGTGCCCGGGCGCTGTACGACGGGCTCGGGTTCGCGACGCACCACGCGTACCACCACTACCGGGCGGCGGGCTCGTGACCTCGCGGTGGCGTGAGCAGTTCGCGGCGGAGGCCCGGGCGGAGCGGCCCGATCTGGCGGTGCTGTGCCTGCTGCTGGCGGCGGAGGGCGACCCGGAGCTCGACGAACGCGTCATGGACTGGGCGCAGATCGAGCTGGACCGGCTGGCGGGGATGCTGCCGTACGGCCTGGTGGGCGCGCGGGAGTGGGCCTCCGCGGTCACGGAACTGCTGGGCGGCAGGCTCGGTTTCCACGGCACCCCGGCGGACTACGACCGCCTCTCGTCCTCGCTGCTGCACGAGGTGCTGCGGCGGCGGCGCGGCCTGCCGATCCTGTTGTCGGTGGTGTGGCTGGAGGTCGCCCGGCGGGCGGGGGCGCCGGTGTACGGGCTGGGCCTGCCGGGGCACTTCGTGGTGGGCTTCGGGGATCCGGAGGAGGGCGTGGTGGTCGACCCGTTCGCGGGCGGCGCGTCGCTGGGGGCGGGGCCGGCGGAGCTGGCCTCCGGGCCGCGGACGCCGGCGCGGACGCTCGACATCGTGCTGCGGATCCTGAACAACATCCGCGCGTGGGCGTCGGCCCGCCCGGAGCACTCCGGGGTCGCGCTGTGGGCGCTGGAGCTGTCGCTGCTGCTGCCGTCGCATCCAGCAGCGCTGCGGTACGAGCGGGCGCGGCTGCTGGTGGAACGCGGGGCGTTCCGGGAGGGGGCGGCGGAGCTGGAGGCGTACGCGGAGGTGGTGTCGGCGGTCGACGCCGATGCGGCGGCCCGCATCCGCGCCGAGGCCTCGGCGGCCCGCGCCCTGCTGAACTGACCGGCTGCGCGGGCCTCCCTCCGCCCCGGCCCCCGCTCCTCACACGCCGGAGGGGCTGGATCTCGCGCCGCTAGAGCCAGCCCTTTTCGCGGGCCGTGCGGACCGCTTCCGCCCGGTTGCGGGCCGCCAGTTTCTGGATCGCCGTCGAGAGGTAGTTGCGGACCGTGCCCTGCGAGAGGTGGAGGCGGGCGGCCAGTTCGGCGTTGGTGGCGCCCGACTCCGCCGCCCGCAGGACCTCCCGTTCCCGCTCCGTGAGGGGGTTCGCGCCCTCCGCGAGGGCGGCCGCCGCGAGGGCGGGGTCGATGACCCGCTCCCCGTCGAGGACCTTCCGTACGGCCGCCGCCAGCTGCGCGGCCGGCGCGTCCTTGACCAGGAAGGCGGAGGCGCCCGCCTCCATCGCCCCGCGCAGGTATCCGGGGCGGCCGAAGGTGGTGAGGATGACGATGCGGAGGTCGGGGAGGGCGGCGCGCAGGGCCGCGGCCGCCTCTATGCCGGTCATGCCCGGCATCTCGATGTCCAGGAGGGCCACGTTCACGTCGTGCGCGCGGGCCACCTCCACCACCTCGTCGCCGCGGGCGACCTGGGCCAGTACCTCGATGTCCGGCTCCAGGCCGAGCAGCGCGGCGAGGGCCTCGCGGACCATCGACTGGTCCTCCGCCAGCAGGATGCGGATGGGGCGTGGGCTCATGACCGAGATCCTAGGGGGATGCGGGCGACCAGTCGGAAGCCGGATGTGCCGGCCGGGCCGGCCGACAGGGTGCCGCCGACCGCCTCCAGGCGTTCCGTCAGGCCGGTGAGGCCGTTGCCGGGGGTGGCGTGGCCGCCCGCGCCGTCGTCCCGGACCGTCAGCTCCACCACCGGGCCCTCCAGCGTCTGGGGCGTCTCCAGGCTGACCGCGCACCGCTTCGCGCCGCTGTGCCGGACCACGTTCGTGACCGCTTCACGCAGCGACCAGGCCAGGGCCGACTCCTGTTCCTCGGTCAGTTCGCCCGGCAGGTCGGTGCCGTCCCCCGCGGGCAGCTTCGCGACGACGCCGGCGGCCGCCAGCGCGGTCCGGGCGCCCGCGAGTTCTCCGGGCAGGGTGGGCCGCCGGTAGCCGCTCACGGCTTCGCGTACGTCGACCAGCGCCTGGCGGCTGACCTGCTCGATGTCCGCGACCTGCTGGGCGGCCCGGTCGGGGTGGTCGGGCAGCATCCGGCCGGCCAGCTCGCTCTTGAGCGTGATCAGGGACAGCGAGTGGCCCAGCAGGTCGTGCAGGTCGCGGGCCATCCTCAGGCGTTCCTCGTTGGCGGCGAGCTGCGCCACCGTGGCCCGCGCCTCGCGCAGTTCCAGGGTGGTGCGGATCATGGCGCGGATGCCGACCATCGCGAAGCCGCCCATCAGCGCCGGAATCAGCAGGCCGGCCAGGTAGGCGTCTCCGCCGGGCACCGCGTAGGCGGTGGCCGTCAGGAGCGCGGTGGCGGCCGGGACCGTCCAGCGGGAGACCTCGCCCGGCAGTGCGGCGCCGGAGGAGATGGACACGTAGACGAAGAGCACCAGCCATTCGCGGCCCAGCGTCAGCGACAGGACGGTGGCCTGCGCGGCGAGCACGGCCAGCGAGACCAGGACCCTCGGGACGGCCATCTGCCGGACGGTGCGGAAGACCAGCACCAGGTACCAGGCGACGAAGGCGACGAGGCCCAGCGCCCCCAGGATCCGGGGCCCGGTGGCGTGCCCGCCGCGGATCAGGTCGGTGACGGGCGCGCTCAGGTAGAACAGCCAGATGCCGATCCACAGGGCCTTCACCAGCTGCTGGCGGAAGGTCAGCGGCTTCACGCCCATCCCCAATCGGGGGACGTCTTCGGCTTCCTTGGTCAGCGCCACGGCTTCACGCCTTCAGTGAGTCCTTGCGGTACAGCCAGGCGGCCGCACCGGTGAACAGTACGAAGTACACCGCGAGGATCGCCACGTCCTTCGCGTGGGGGGCTCCGCCGAGCTCGATGGCCTGGCCGAGACCGGTGTAGGCGCGCGTGGGGAGCCATTCGCAGACGTTGCGGAGCCACTGCGGGAAGTTCGCGGTGGGCATCCACAGGCCGCCGAGGATGGAGAGGCCGAAGTAGACCAGCATCGTGATGGGGCGGACGTTGTCCCCGCTGGCGAGGTAGCCGAGGGCGACGCCGAGCGCGGCGAAGACGAGGCTGCCGGCCCAGATGGCGCCGGTGAGGGCGAGCCACTGCCAGGCGTCGAACCGTACGTCCTTCACGGTGGCGGCCACCGCGAAGACGACGAGGATGGCCGGGAGGGACAGGACCCCGGCTCCGGCGGTCTTGGCGAGGACGTAACCGCGGCCGGGGAGGGGGGTGAGGCGCAGCTGGCGGACCCAGCCCTTCTCGCGTTCCTTGGCGATGCGCTCGCTGTTGCCCACCAGGACGGCGGTCAGGGCGCCGAAGGAGGCCATGGCGACCATGTAGAAGGCGGGCATGGTCAGTTCGGTGCCCATGACCTTGGTGGTGCCGTCGAGGGTGCCGCCGAGCATCAGGAACAGGGCGGCCGGGTAGAGGACCGTGAAGAAGAGGTACTTCTTGTTGCGCAGGGCGCGGACGATCTCGAGCTTGATGAGGGCGTTCACTTCGTGGCCTCCTCGGCCTCGGTGAGGGCGATGAAGGCCTGTTCCAGGCCGAGGCCCGCGACCTCCAGATTGCGGGGGTAGAGCCCCAGTGCGTACAGGGCGTGGACGGTCGCGTCGGCGTCGCGGGACTGGATCCGTACGGTGTCGCCGTGCTGTTCGAAGGACGTCAGGAAGGGCAGCTCGCGCAGGCGGGAGGTGTCGGCCGGGTCGGTCACGTCGAAGGTGATCTTCCGGGCTCCGGCCTTCGCCTTGATCTCCGCGGCGGTGCCGTCGGCGAGGACGCGGCCCTTGGAGAGGACGATGACGCGGTCGGCGATCGCGTCGGCCTCCTCCAGGTAGTGCGTGGCGAAGAGGACGGTGCGGCCCTGCTCGGCCTGTTCCCGCATGGTGGCCCAGAAGGACTGGCGGGAGGTCACGTCCATGCCGGTGGTCGGCTCGTCGAGCACGATGAGGTCGCTGTCGCCGACGGTGGCGAGGGCGAAGCGCACGCGCTGCTCCTGGCCGCCGGAGAGCTTGTCGACCTTGCGGTCGGCGATCTTGTCGATGCCGGCCCGGGAGAGGACCTGGTCGACCGGGTGCGGGCGGGGGTGCAGGGCGCAGCCGAGCGCCACGATCTCCCGTACGGTCACCTCCTCCATCAGGCCGCCGCTCTGGAGCATCGCGCCGACGCGGCCGGCGGCGACGGCCTCGCGCGGGGTGGTGCCGAAGAGCCGTACGGAGCCGGAGTCGGCGGGGCGCAGGCCGAGGAGGAGGTCGAGGGTGGTGGACTTGCCGGCGCCGTTGGGGCCGAGGAGCGCGACGGTCTCGCCCGGGTGGAGCGCGAGGGAGAGCCCGTCGACCGCCCGGACCGTGCCGTAGCTCTTGGTCACGTTCTCGAAGCTCACCACGGTGTCGGTGGCGGGCTGCGCGGTGCGTGTCGCGGTCGTCGTCGTCATGGGTAGAGCTTCGCCGCCTGGGGGTGCCGCGCGGCAGTGTCGCCCGTCGTGAGGGCCGCATGACGGATGTCATGCCGTGGACATGACGGTGCCCCCGCCCGGGGTCCGGGCGGGGGCACGGTCGTGAGCCCAGGGTCGTCTAGCTGGGGTTGGTGTCGACGACCACGGTGCGCTCGGCCGTGGTCTTGCCGCGCAGGGCCTTGGTGAGGGCGCCGGCCACGTCCTGCGGGGTGACCGGGGTCTTCTCGCCGGTGCCCCGGGTGATCAGGACCCCGTCCCAGGTGTTCCCGTACGTGGCCTTGAGCGCTTCGAGGTCGTACTTCTCGACGAGGTGGCCGTCCACGGGCTGCATGCTGAGGATCTTGGGCAGGGACTTGGCGCCGAAGGCGATGGGCTTGTTGCCGATCTTGACGATGGCGTTGGCGGACATCGCGGGCTCGGCGAACTCCTTCATCGCCCGGTCGATCTCGGCCTGTTCGATGGTCGGCGCCTTGGTGGTGACGGGCAGTTCGGGCGGGGCCGACTTGCCGGTCTCGACCATGGCGCGGAAGGCCTTGGCGACGATGGGGACGGAGGCGTCGACGTCGAGGGTGGTGCCGGCCTTGCCGGGGACGGCGACGGCCTTGCCGGTGTCGAACTTGATCGTCGCCTCGGTGGCGGTGCCCGCGGTTCCGGCGAGTTCCTGGAGGGCCACCTGGAGCTTCTCCTCGTCGACCGGCATCACCGGGTCGGCGACGCGCTGGTTGCCGAGGAGCGAGCCGATGACGGTGATCGGGTTGTAGTCGCTGCCGGCCGCGTTGCGGACGGTGGTCTGGGCGTCGAGGCTCAGGCCGGCCTTGTCGGGCTTCAACTCGGCCTGCTTGCCGCCGACGCTCACCTGGAGCGGGGCGGCGGCGCGCGTGCCGAAGGCGGTCTGGAGCTTGGCCACGGCCTCGTCGCGGCTGCCGCTGATGTCGACGCCGAGGACGGTGGTGCCCTTGGGGACGTCGGAGTGGTTCAGCAGCAGGCCGGCGCCGTAGGCCACGCCGAACAGGACGACGACGCCGCCGCCGATCAGGACCGCCTTGGAGCGGCCCTTCTTCTTGGCGGGGGCGGCCTTCGCCTGCGCGGGCGCGGGGCGCGGCGCGGCCGGCCCGGGCGCCGGAACGCGCGCCGTGGAGGGGGACGGGGTGTCCAGGCCGGGACCGGGCCAGCGGGGCGGCGCGTCCGCGCCGCCGGGGCCGCTGCCGAGTCCGGGACCGGCGGTGGGGCCGGCGGGGCCGGCGGCCTGATCGGCCCGGAACGTCTGCAGGGGCTGCGTGCCGTCGACGCCGAGGGCGTCGGGGCCGGGGGCACCGGGGACCAGGCCGCCCGGTACGGGGCCCGCGGGGGCCGGGGCGCCGGGCACGGGACCCGGGCCGAAGCCGTGGGCGAGGTCCGACATCGGCGCGGCGGGCGTGGGCGGCCGGGGCGCGAAACCGGCGCCGGGCACGGCCGGGTTCGGCGGCATCGGCGCCTGTCCGGGCGCGGGGGCCGCGGCCGCCATCGGGCCGGGGAGCGAGTCGCCGAGGAGCGGCGCACCGGGGAGCGGCGCACCGGGGAGAGAGGCACCGGCGGAGCGGGTCGGCAGCTGCGGGGCGGCCGGACCTCCGGCGGCCGGGCCCCCGGCGGACCGGGTCGGCAGCGGCGCGGGGGCCGGGGCGGGCGCGGGGGCCGGCGCCGGGGTGGGTGCCTTGCGGGGGGCGAACCAGTTGCTGGTCGGTGCCTCGGCCTCGGCGGCCGGCTCGGGCTCGGCCTGGATCCGGGTCGGCTGGGGCTTCGGCCGCTGCTCCAGGCGCGGCTCGGCCTGGGCGGGCGCGGCCGGCAGGGCCGGGCGCTGCGCCGGCTCGGAGTGCTGCGGCGCGTCCGGGCCGTTGTCCGCCGAGCCCGAGTTGGTGCCCATGGGCTTGCGTACGACCACGGGCGGGATCGGCCGCGAACCCGGGATGTTGATCCGGATCCGGGTCGTCAGCGTGGTCTCGGTCTTGGGCCCGTCGGGATCGGGCGTTGACGGGTTCGAGGTCACAGGGGTCTCCTCCGGGGACTGGCCGGTTCCATACGGCGGCGTACCCGAGGGGTAGGCGGCTCCACCGGGCCCTTTGGACCCGGAGGACGAACTGGCGGTTTCACGACTCAAGGCAGGTTCTCCCGGTTGGCTCCGCCGCCCGTCATACCGTGCGCGGGCAGCTCGGCGGCCCGTCCACCATACTGGCCGCCGCCCGGACGCAACTGACCCCGGGGATTCAGGGGTTCCCCGGACCCCTCACCGAACCCCCGCCCGGCGGCCCGACGGCCCCTCGCCCGCAGCCTCCCAGGATTGCTCGACGGAGTCCGACACCACGTCACTTGACGGGCCGTGCGGCCGGAATCGGCCGGTCGAGCGGGCCGCGCAGGGTGGCGCACATCACAGCGAGCACCGTACCGCCCAAAAGGTAGGCGTACATACCGATTCCGGACGAACTCAGCAGGAAGTCGCCCTCGGGCCGCGGGACACCGAGCATCACGTACGCGAGGAACCAGCCGGCCACGGGCCCGCCCACGCCGAGCCCCGTCCCGAGGGCGATCCGGCCGCCCAGGAACAGCCCGAAGAGGGCCAGCAGCGCGAGCAGCAGCCCGAAGGGGAACCACAGGTCCACTACGAGCCAGCCGGCCAGGCCGGTCAGCGCGCCGAGGACCAGCAGGCCCAGGGCGGCGGCGATCCGCCCCGGGGTGAGCGCCGCGGTCATGCCCCGACCCCCGCGAACAGGTCGCGCTCGCGCTCGCCCGCCGGGGCGCCCGGCTCGCCCGCGACGAGTTCGTAGTACTCGCGGGTGAACAGCGGCTGCCCGAGGTCGTTGGAGAGCGCGAAGAAGGCCCCCTCCACGGCGATCTGGGTGGCGTGGGCGCGCATCGCGGCCGCCTTCGCCGCCGCGAGCTCCGCGGGCGCCTCGATCTCGGCGGTGATCCGCTCGTCGGCGACGACCCCGGGCACGTCCTTCGGGGAGGCGATCCCCGGGAAGGGCGACTCGGTCCCGGTCGCCCGCAGTTCGGCGAAGCCCTCCTCCACCACGGAGAGCGGGACGCGGTTCCAGTAGACCTTCGCGATCCGGTGCGGCTCGCCGAGGTCGCGCCGGTAGGCGCCCTCCGCGGCCAGTTCGGCGGCGCGGGTGGCGACCCGGTGGGCCTGGATGTGGTCGGGGTGCCCGTATCCGCCGTCGGGGTCGTAGGTGATGAGCACCTGCGGGCGGACCTCGCGGATCACCTCGACGAGGTGGGCGGCGGCCTCGTCCACCTCGGCGGACCAGAAGGCCTCGGGACGGTCGTTCTGCGGGGCGCCCATCATCCCGGAGTCCCGGAAGCGGCCGGGGCCGCCGAGGAACCGGTGGTCGGTGACCCCGAGTTGCGCCATGGCGTCGGCGAGCTCGCCGACGCGGTGGGCACCGAGGGTGTCGTCGCGGTCGGCCGTGAGGTGCGCGAGGGCGGGCGGGATGACCTCGCCCTCCTCGCCGAGGGTGCAGGTGACCAGCGTGACGTGGGCGCCCTCGGCCGCGTACTTGGCCATGGTGACGCCGTTGTTGATCGACTCGTCGTCCGGGTGCGCGTGCACGAGGAGCAGCCGACGGGCGGGGAGACCGTTCATGGGCCCAGCCTAGGGCCTGTCTTTCGGCTCAGGCCGGATCGGTCGCCGGGCTCAGAACTTGAGGCCGCTGATCATGCTCGCCACGTTGGAGGTGAGCTGGCTCAGGGTCGGGGCGATCGTGGAGCTCGCCAGGTAGAAGCCGAGCAGTACGCAGACCACCGCGTGTCCCGCTTTCAGGCCCGACCTGCGGACCAGCAGGAAGACGACGATCGCCAGCAGCACCACGGCCGAGATCGAGAGTGCCACGGCGGTTCACCTCCACGTCGAGCGGACATCGGTACGCGCATCAGTGCTCGGCAGGACTCATACCCACCATCTGCTACGGATCATAACTATCCGTACCAGCGCATCGATCGAATTCCGGCAGCACGAGGGGCGCACGCCGCGCATGGGCTGGGTCACACCAGAGGCCGACCGGAGGGGTTCTGGCCCCCTCCGGTCGGCTGTCGGCACCCGCACGGCCGCACGTCACACAGGCTGCACGCCCCGGATCTCGGGGCAGAAACGGTCAAGTTGCCTACATGTTAACCGAGTTGCACTCCCATCTCGCCATCCCTAACGGTCGGCCGGAGGCCGTAGGGCGTGGCCGGAAATGATCGGTGCTCCGGCATGTCCGGCGCGGCGGGGGCGCATTCGGCCGGAACGGCCCGGACGTGCGCCCCGGACGGGCGCCCTGCGCCGGGTCATACGCCCCCGGTGTCCGGGGTCTCCCCGACCGCGCCGCCCTCCGGCGGCACGTGCGGCACATGCGGCACATGCGGCACGGCCGGCACGGGCGGCACCACCTGCTTCTCCGCCGCGAAGTGACAGGCCGAGGGGTGGGCCGCCGGGCCGGAGGGAAAGGCCTCGGGCACGGCGAGCAGCGGCACCTCCGCCGTGCAGCGGGGCTGCGCCTTCCAGCAGCGGGTGCGGAAGCGGCAGCCCGACGGCGGGTTGGCCGGGGAGGGGACGTCGCCGCTGAGGATGATCCGCTCGCGGTGGGCGCGGGCCTCGGGGTCGGGGACGGGCACCGCCGACAGCAGGGCCTGCGTGTACGGGTGGGTCGGGTGGTCGTAGATCTCGGCGTCGGAGCCGATCTCCACGATCCGGCCCAGGTACATCACCCCGACCCGGTCGGAGATGTGCCGCACGATCGACAGGTCGTGCGCGATGAACACGTAACTCAGGTCGAACTCGTTCTGGAGCCGCTCCAGGAGGTTGATCACCTGGGCCTGGACGGAGACGTCGAGCGCGGAGACCGGCTCGTCGGCGACGATGATCTCGGGCCGCAGGGCGAGGCCGCGGGCGATGCCGATGCGCTGGCGCTGGCCGCCGGAGAACTGGTGCGGGTAGCGGTTGACGTACTCGGGGTTGAGGCCGACCACGTCGAGGAGCTCCTGGACCCTGCGGCGCCGGTCGCCCTTCGGGGCCACCTCGGGGTGGATCTCGTACGGCTCGCCGATAATGTCGCCGACCGTCATACGGGGGTTGAGCGAGGTGTACGGGTCCTGGAACACCATCTGGATGTTGCGGCGGACGGCCTTGAGGGCCCGGCCCGACAGTGTGGTGATGTCCTCGCCCTTGTACGAGATCGCGCCCGCGGTCGGGCGTTCCAGGTTCACCAGCATCTTGGCGACGGTGGACTTGCCGCAGCCGGACTCGCCGACGATGCCGAGGGTCTCGCCGGCCCGCAGTCCGAAGGAGACCCCGTCCACGGCCTTGACCGCGCCGACCTGTTTGCGGAAGACGATGCCCTGGGTCAGCGGGTAGTGCTTGACCAGGTCCTTCACTTCGAGAAGGGGCTCAGCCATGGAGGCACTCCTTCCAGAAGTGGCAGGCGCTGGTCCGCTCCCCGGGGGTCCCGGTCACCGCGTACAGGGGCGGTACGTCGGTGCGGCACACGGCCCGGGCCATCGGGCAGCGCGGGTTGAAGGCGCAGCCGGAGGGGATGGCCAGCAGGTTCGGCGGCAGCCCCTTGATGGCGTAGAGCTCCTGGCCCTTCAGGTCCAGGCGCGGGATCGAGTCCAGCAGGCCGCGGGTGTACGGGTGTGCCGGGGCCTTGTAGATGGCGTGGACGGGGGCCGCCTCGACGATCCGGCCCGCGTACATGACGGCGATCTTGTCGGCCACGTCGGCGACCACGCCCAGGTCGTGGGTGATCAGGATGAGGCCCATGTGCAGCTCGCGCTGGAGCTCTGCCAGCAGGTCCATCACCTGGGCCTGGACGGTGACGTCCAGGGCGGTGGTCGGCTCGTCCGCGATGATCAGGGAGGGCTCCAGGGCCAGCGCCATGGCGATCATGATGCGCTGGCGCATGCCGCCCGAGAACTGGTGCGGGTAGTCCCCCACCCGCGCCCTGGCCGCGGGGATCTTCACCCGGTCCATCAGCTCGACGGCCTTGGCCTTGGCGTCCTTGCGCGACATCCCGCGGTGCACCTCGTACATCTCGCCGAGCTGCGCGCCCACGCTCAGTACGGGGTTCAGGGAGGACAGCGCGTCCTGGAAGATCATGGCCATCCCGGCGCCCCGGACCTTGCGCCGTTGGTCCTCCTTCATCTTCAGGAGGTCCTCGCCCTTGAACAGGATCTCGCCGCTGGTGATGCGGCCGGGCGGCATGTCCAGAATGCCCATCACGGCCTGGGCGGTCACCGATTTGCCGGAGCCGGACTCGCCGAGCACGGCGAGGGTCTCGCCCGCGTCCACGGAGTAGGCGACGCCGTTGACCGCCTTCGCGACTCCGTCGCGCGTCTTGAATTCCACGTGCAGGTCGCGGACTTCGAGCAGCATGTACGGGGCTCCTCAGCGCAGCTTGGGGTCGAGGGCGTCGCGCACCGCGTCGCCGAGCATGATGAAGGCGAGCACCGTGATGCTCAGGGCGCACGCGGGCCAGAACAGCATGTGCGGGGCGTTGCGGATCTGGGTGGCGGCGTTGGAGATGTCGATGCCCCAGGAGACGGTGGGCGGTCGCAGTCCCACGCCGAGGAAGGACAGGGTCGCCTCCAGGGAGATGTACGTGCCCAGCGCGATCGTGGCGACGACGATGACGGGGGCGACGGCGTTGGGGCCGACGTGCCGCAGCAGCAGCCGGCCGTTGCCCGCGCCGAGGGCGCGGGCGGCCTGGACGTAGTCGTTCTGCTTGGCGGTGATCACCGAGCCGCGGGCGATGCGGGCGATCTGCGGCCAGCCGAGGAGCACGATGAAGCCGACGACCGGCCAGACGGTGGTGCTGGTGACGACCGACAGGAAGACCAGGCCGCCGAGGACGACCGGGATGCCGAAGAAGATGTCGGCGACCCGGGAGAGCAGGGAGTCGCCCCAGCCTCCGAAGAAGCCGGCGAGGCCGCCGAGGGCGGAGCCGAGCAGGGCGGCGCCGAGGGTGGCGCAGACGCCCACGGTGATGGAGGCACGGGCTCCGTAGACGGTGCGGGTGTAGACGTCACAGCCCTGGGTGTCGTAGCCGAACGGGTGGCCGGGTTCGGAGCCCTGCTGGGACTTGGAGAGGTCGCACTGGAGGGGGTCGCCGCTCGCGATGAGCTGCGGCCAGACCGAGATGACGACGAGGAAGAGGATCAGAGCCGCGGAGACGAGGAAGACGGGGTTGCGGCTCAGCTGGTGCCAGGCGTCGGACCACAGGGAGCGGGCCCGCTCCCGGGGACCCGGGGCGCCCGGTCCGGCGGTCTTCTCGATGCCTTCCACGCTTTCGGCCTCGTCCAGCGCGAGATCCATGGGTCCCCCTTGGCCCGTGGGAGAGACCGCCTCCTTCGGACGGGGGCCCACGGGGTCGAAGCCGGCGGGTTCGGGGCGCTCGGGATCAGGCATAACGGATCCTCGGGTCCAGGACCGCGTAGAGCAGGTCGACGAGCAGGTTCGCCAGCAGGAAGACGATGACGAGGATGGTCACGAACCCGACCACCGTGGGCGAGTTGTTGCGCAGGATGCCCTGGTAGAGCTGGTAGCCGACGCCGTGGATGTTGAAGATCCGCTCGGTGATGATGGCCCCGCCCATCAGGGCGCCGATGTCGGTGCCGATGAAGGTGACCACCGGGATCAGGGAGTTGCGCAGCAGGTGGCGGGTGACGACCCGGCGGCGCGGCAGGCCCTTGGCGACGGCGGTGCGGACGTAGTCGGCCTTGACGTTCTCGGCGATGGAGGTGCGGGTCAGGCGCGTGACGTACGCCAGGGAGACCAGGGCGAGCACGAGGCCGGGCAGGATCAGCTCGTTGAACGGGGCGTCCGGGGAGACGGTGGAGCGCACCCAGTGCAGTTGGGCGCCGAAGACGAACTGGAGCAGGTAGCCCGTCACGAACGTGGGCACGGAGATGACCACGAGGGTCATCACCAGCACGGAGGTGTCGGTGGCCTTGCCCCGGCGCAGTCCGCTGATCACGCCGAGGGTGATGCCGATGACGATCTCGAAGAAGATCGCGACCAGGGTCAGGCGCAGGGTGACGGGGAAGGCCGAGGCCATCAGCTCGGTCACCGACTGGCCGTTGAAGGCCGTGCCGAAGTCGCCCTGGAAGATCTGGCCCATGTAGTGCAGGTACTGCCTCCACAGGGGCTGGTCGAGGTAGAGGTCCTTGCGGATGCGCGCGGCGGTCGCCGGGTCGGGGGCCTTGTCGCCGAAGAGGGCGGCGACCGGGTCGCCGAGCGTGTACACCATGAAGAAGATCAGGAACGTGCTGCCGATGAACACGGGGATCATCTGGAGCAGCCGCCGGATCACATAACGTCCCATGGACTGCTCCAGGTTCGATCCGGGGGTCGGTCAGCTGACCTTGATCTGGTCGTACACCGGGACGCTGAACTGGTTGAGCGTCACGTCCGAGAGCCGCTCGGAGTAGCCCGCGCTGCCGTTCTGGTACCAGAGGGGGATGGACGGCATCTGCTGGGCGAGGACCTTCTCGGCGTCCTGGAACTTCGTGATCGCCGTGGCGGAGTCGCTCTCCCGGTTGGCCTCGTCGACGAGCTTGTCGAAGTCCGGGTTGCTGAACTTGCCGTAGTTGGAGGAGGCGCCGGTGTAGTACAGCGGCTGCAGGAAGTTCTGGATCAGCGGGTAGTCGGCCTGCCAGCCGGAGCGGAAGGGGCCGGTGAGCTTGTAACTGCTCTGCTGGTTGCGGAAGTCGGCGAAGGTGCCGACCGGGTTGACCGTGCAGACGGGTCCCTCGCCCAGCGCGTTGTTGACGCTGTTGCAGACGGCGTCCATCCAGTCGCGGTGCGAGCCGGTGTCCACGTTGGAGGTCAGCGTGACCTTGCCGCCGGGCAGGCCGCCGCCCTCCTGGATGAGCTTCTTGGCCTCGGCCGGGTCGTAGACGCAGGCGTCGCCGCAGATCGTCGCGGAGAAGCCGCCCTTCTCACCGAGGGCCGGGGAGGTCCAGTCCTTGGCGGGGGTGCGGGTCTCACGGAAGATCTGCTTGGTGATCTCGTCGCGGTTGATGGCCCGCGAGATGCCCTGGCGGACCTTCTCGCTGCCCTCCTTGTTCCACTGCGGGTCGTACAGCGGGAAGGTGAGGGTCTGGATGATGAGGGCCGGCTGGTTGATGTAGCGGTCGCCGAGGTCGTTCTTGACGTTCTTCAGCTGCTGCGCCGGGACGTCGTCGACGAGGTCGAGGTTGCCGGAGATCAGGTCGGTGTAGGCGGTGTTGTTGTCGGTGTAGACCTTGAGGTCGACGCCGCTGTTCTGCGCCTTGTCCGGGCCGGCGTACGCGTCCCACTTGCGCAGCTGCATCCCGGTGCCCTTGGTGTACGAGTTCACGGTGTAAGGGCCGTTGCCGACGGGCTTGTTCAGCCAGCCGGAGTGGTCGGTGAAGAAGGACTTGGGCAGGGGGGAGAAGGCCTGGTAGCCGAGGGTCTCGGGCCAGGTGGAGAACTTGTCCTTCAGGGCGACCGTGAAGACGGTGGGGCTCTTGACGACCAGCCCGGACATCGTCTTGGCCTTGGGCTCGCCGGACGCCGGGTGCACGTCCGCGTAGCCGACGATGTCGGAGAAGAAGGGCGAGTTGTTCTGCTTGTTGCGCACGTCCGCGCCGTAGTTCCAGGCGTCCACGAAGGACTGGGCGGTGACGGGCTCGCCGTTGCTGAACTTCCAGCCGTCCTTGAGTGTGATCGTGAAGTTCTGGCTGTCCGTCGTCTCGATCTTCTCGGCGACCATGTTGTTCGCCTGGCCGGTCTTCGGGTCGTACCGCTTGAGACCGCGGAAGAGCATGTCGAGCACCTTGCCGCCCTGCACCTCGTTGGTGTTGGCCGGCTCCAGCGGGTTCTGGGGATCGCCCCAGGAGGAGCTGACGATTCCCGAGCCACCGCCCCCGCCGCTGTCACTGCCGCCGCCGCAGGCCGTCGCCGCGAGGGCGACGGCCACCGCACATGCGGCCCACTTGGCGTGGGTGGCTCCGCGCATGAAGTGCCTCCTGTGATCCCAAGACTCGATTGGGGTCAATGTCGCCCCATAAGGGGCCCCGTGCACTTCAGGTTGGACCGATTGCACCCTCACGTCCGATGCCTGTCACCCATGCGGGTGCAAAGGCAGCTCCCACGTCCCGACCGCGTAGTGCAGGCCCATGCCGTGCGCCTCGTACAGCGCGAGCGCGCCGGTCTCGTTGCGGATGTCGACGCCGAGACCGACGGTGCGCCGGCCGCGGGCGGCGTAGGCGGCGAAACCGTGGCGCAGCAGGTACCCGCCGATGCCGCGGCCGCGCAGGTCCTCCCGTACGCCGAGATGGCTTATCCAGCCCATGGCGGTGCGGTCGTCGCGGGTGAGGAGCACGGCCACGTCGCCCCGGCCGGGCAGGGAGGCGATCCAGACGAGGGACCAGTCGAGCGTGCGGGCGTCGATGTGGTCGAGCCACGGCTCGTACGCGCGCTCCACGTGCCCGAAGTGTGCGGCGAAGGTCTCCTCCACCAGGGCGTGGGCCCGGCGGCGGTCGGCCACGTCGGTGGCGCAGTGGCGCAGGGTCAGCCCCTGCGGCGGCGCCGGCGGGAGGTCCGCGGCGGGGGCGAGGGCCCTGGTCATCACCTGGTGGCGGCGCACGGTGCGGTAGCCGCGGGCGGTCAGCAGGGAGAGGTCGATGGTGGGTTCGACGTTGAGCTGGATCCGCAGGCGGCCCTGATCGGCCCCGGCCGCCAGGGCCAGTTCACGGGCCCGGCGCTCCATGAGCGCGAGCAGCCGGACGGCGGCCTCCTCGTGCTCCGGGCCCGGCAGCACGTAGTGGTCCCCGTCGACACGGCCGGGGCCGGAGTCGGCCCAGACGAGGGCGTAGGCCACGAGGCGGCCCGCGCGGAAGGCGAGCCAGGAGTCGGTGGCCAGGTCGATCCCGGGGTGGTTGAGATCGGCTTCGACGGTGCCGAGGTCGGTCTCCGGTCTGCCGATCTCGGCGATGTCGACGGCGTTGAGCAGGGCGCAGATGTCGGGCGCGTCCCCGGGCCCGGCGGGCCGGACGCACAGCGGACGGTGCGGTTCTCGCATCCGCACACTGTCCGGGCGCGCACACGGCCCGCGCAACTCCGCCCGGGGGCCGATCCAGCCTCGCCGGCGTTTGAGGCGCGGGGTCCGGGGCGGAGCCCCGGCGGCGGCGCCGCACCCGTCGGCCCCGCCACCAGCGCCCGCGCCCCGCCCCGCGCCCCGCAGGCAAACGCCAGGGCGCCCGGTGCCGGATGAGTCCGGTACCGGGCGCCCTGGAAGCCGTACGGCTACGCCGGATCAGACGGCCAGAACGGCCTTCTCCTCCGCGAAGTGGCACGCCGACTCGTGCGCGGCCGGGGTGTCGACACCCAGGAAGCGCGTCGGGATCGCCAGCACCGGCTCCTCCGTGGCGCACCGGTCCTCGGCCTTCCAGCAGCGGGTGCGGAAGCGGCAGCCCGACGGCGGGTTGGCGGGGGACGGGACGTCACCGGTGAGGATGATGCGCTCGCGGCCCTCACGGGCCTCCGGGTCCGGCACCGGCACCGCGGAGAGCAGCGCCTGCGTGTACGGGTGCGTGGGGTGCTCGTAGATCTCGGCGTCGGAGCCGATCTCGGCCATCTTGCCGAGGTACATGACGCCCACGCGGTCCGAGATGTGCCGGACGATCGACAGGTCGTGCGCGATGAAGACGTAGGACAGGTCGAACTCGTCCTGCAGCTTCTCCATCAGGTTGATGACCTGCGCCTGCACCGACACGTCGAGCGCGGAGACCGGCTCGTCGCAGATGATGATCTCCGGGTTGAGCGCGAGGCCGCGGGCGATGCCGATGCGCTGGCGCTGGCCGCCGGAGAACTGGTGCGGGTAGCGGTTGATGTACTCCGGGTTCAGACCCACGACGTCCAGGAGCTCCTGGACCTTGCGGCGCCGGTCGCCCTTGGGAGCCACCTCGGGGTGGATCTCGAAGGGCTCGCCGATGATGTCGCCGACCGTCATGCGCGGGTTGAGCGAGGTGTACGGGTCCTGGAACACCATCTGGATGTTGCGGCGGACGGCCTTGAGGGCCTTGCCCGACAGCTTGGTGATGTCCTGGCCCTTGTAGAAGACCTCGCCGGCGGTGGCCGTCTCCAGGCTCATCAGCAGCTTGGCGACGGTGGACTTGCCACAGCCGGACTCGCCGACGATGCCGAGGGTCTCACCGCGGTAGAGGTCGAAGGAGACCCCGTCCACGGCCTTGACCGCGCCGACCTGCTTCTTGAACAGGATGCCCTGGGTCAGCGGGAAGTGCTTGACCAGGTTGCGCACCTGGAGGATCGGCTCGCGCTCGGGGGCGTTCTTGGTGAGCTCAGCCATGGAGCTGCTCCTTCCAGAAGTGGCACGCGCTGCCGCGGCCGGGCAGCTCCGTGCCGTCCTGCTCGGTCACCTGGTGCAGGACGGGAACGTCGGTGCGGCAGATGTCCTGGGCCTTGGGGCAGCGCGGGTTGAAGGCGCAGCCCGTGGGGATGTTGAGCAGGTTGGGCGGCAGGCCCTTGATCGCGTAGAGCTCCTGGCCCTTCTGGTCCAGGCGCGGGATCGAGTCCAGCAGACCGCGGGTGTACGGGTGGGCCGGTCGGCTGTAGATCTCGTGGACCGGGGCGTTCTCGACGATCCGGCCGCCGTACATGACGGCGATCTTGTCCGCGACGTCGGCGACGACGCCGAGGTCGTGGGTGATCAGGATAAGACCCATGTTCATCTCGCGCTGGAGTTCCGCGAGCAGGTCCATGACCTGGGCCTGAACCGTCACGTCGAGAGCCGTGGTGGGCTCGTCGGCGATGATCAGCTCGGGCTCCAGCGCCATCGCCATGGCGATCATGATGCGCTGGCGCATACCGCCGGAGAACTGGTGCGGGTAGTCACCCACGCGCGCCTTGGCGGCGGGGATCTTCACGCGGTCCATGAGCTCCACGGCCTTGGCCGTGGCGTCCTTCTTCGACATGCCGCGGTGCACGCGGAACATCTCGCCGAGCTGGGCGCCGACGGTGTGCACCGGGTTCAGCGAGGACAGGGCGTCCTGGAAGATCATCGCGATCTTGGAGCCGCGGATCTTGCGGTACTCCTCGGCCGGGAGCTTCAGCAGGTCCTGGCCCTGGAACAGGATCTCGCCGGAGGGGATCCTGCCCGGGGGCATGTCCAGGATGCCCATGATGGCCTGCGCCGTCACGGACTTGCCGGAGCCGGACTCGCCGAGGACGGCGAGGGTCTCGCCGGCGTTCACCGAGTACGAGACACCGTTGACGGCCTTGGCGACGCCGTCGCGGGTGTGGAACTCGACGTGCAGGTCGCGCACTTCGAGGAGCGGGGTGCCCTCCGGCGCCGAGCGGGGCGCGGGGACGGTCGAGGTCTTGCTGATGTTGGTCAACGTACGCCCTTCCTCAGCGCAGCTTCGGGTCGAGGGCGTCGCGCACCGCGTCGCCGACCATGATGAACGCGAGAACGGTGACGCTCAGCGCGGCGGCCGGGAAGAGGAGCACGTGGGGTGCCTGCAGCCAGCGGACGGAGGCGTCGCTGACCATGAGGCCCCAGGAGATCTGCGGCGGCTGGACGCCGATGCCGAGGTAGGACAGCGCCGCTTCGGCGGAGATGTACACACCGAGGCTGATCGCGCCGACCACGATGACGGGCGCGATGGCGTTCGGGAGGATGTGCCGCAGGGTGATGCGCAGGGTGCCGGCTCCGAGGGCGCGCGCGGCGACCACGTAGTCGTTGTTCTTGTTCTGGAGCACCGACGACCGCATGATGCGGAAGATCTGCGGCCAGCCGAGGATGGCGAGCACCAGCGAGACCGTCCACGCGTTGCCCGGCAGGGCGGACATGATCAGCATGCCGCCGAGCAGCAGCGGGATCGCGAAGAAGATCTCGGTGAAGCGGGACAGGATGCTGTCCGTGATGCCGCCGACCCAGCCGGCGAGGAGGCCGAGGCCGCCGCCGACGAGGATCACCAGGGCGGTGGTGACGATGCCGACGATCACCGAGTTGCGCGCGGCGAACACGGTGCGGGCGTAGACGTCGCAGCCCTGGATGTCGAAGCCGAACCAGTGGTCCGCGCTGGGGGTCTTCAGCGAGTCCGAGAGCTGGCAGGCGCCGCTCGCGAAGGGGTCGATGGAGGTGAACCAGCTCGGGAAGGCCGCGACCACCAGCATGAACAGGACGAGGGCGGCACCGATCACGAAGACCGGGTTGCGGCGCAGGTCCCGCATCGCGTCGGACCAGAGGCTCGCCTCGCGGTCCTTCTTCTTCTTGCGGTCGGTCGCGGAGGTCGCTGCGCCGGCGGAGGAGGTGCCGGCGAGCTGGGTGTCGGTCATCGAGTCCTCCACCGTAGTTGTGTCACGCATAGCGGATCCTCGGGTCGAGCACGGCGTAGAGCAGGTCCACAAGCAGGTTGGCGATGAGGTAGACGAGGACCAGGATGGTCACACCGCCGACGACGACCGCGCCTTCCTTGAGGTACACGGACTTGGCGAGCAGGCCGCCGACGCCGTGGATGTTGAAGATCCGCTCGGTGATGACCGCGCCGCCCATGAGCGAGCCGAGGTCGGCGCCCAGGAACGTGACGATCGGGATGAGCGCGTTGCGCAGCGCGTGGTTCATGACGACGCGGCGGCGCGGCAGGCCCTTGGCGGTCGCGGTGCGCACGTAGTCGGCGCGCATCGTCTCCATGAGGCTGGTGCGCGTCAGGCGGGCCACGTACGCGAGGGACGTGGAGGCCAGGACGAACGCCGGGAGCAGGTAGGCGCGGATGCCGTCGTGCTCGTTGAAGGAGACGGGGAAGAAGTCGATGCCCCAGTCGTTCTTGAGCTGGACGCCGAGGGTCAGCTGCAGCACGAAGCCGGTGACGAACACGGGGATGGAGATGACCATCAGCGTGGAGATCAGGACCAGCTGGTCGAGGAACTTGCCGCGGCGCAGGGCGGCCATGACACCGGCCAGGACGCCGACGACGGCCTCGATGGCGAAGGCCACGAAGGCGAGGTTCACCGTGTAGGGGAAGGCCTCGGAGAACATGTCGATGACCTTGCGACCGGTCAGGGTCTCACCGAGGTCACCCTGGAGCACGCCGACGATGTAGTTCCAGTACTGCAGCAGGAACGGGTCGTCGAGGTGGTACTTCTGCCGCAGCATGGCAGCGACGAGCGGGTCTGCCTTCTTCTCGCCGGCGAGGAGCTGGATCGGGTCAGCTCCCGGCATCTTGAAGGTCAGGAAGTAGATAAGGAACGTGGCACCGAGCAGGACAGGGATCGCCTGTATGAGTCGGCGGATGAGGTAGCGGCCCATCAGACCTCCAGCAAGAACAGGGGGAAAGGGCAGGCAGACGGAAACCTGATTCCGTCTGCCCGCCCCCGGGTTCCCCTAAGTGAAGAGGGGTGTTAGTTCAGCTCGACGTTGGCCAGGTCCATGCGGCCCTGGGCGTCGACCTCAACGTTCTTCACGGTCTTGGAGTAGGCCGAAGAAGACATGTACGTGAAGACCGGGATGTACGGCAGGTCCTTGATGAGGATGTCGTCGGCCTGCTGGTACAGCTTCTGGCCGGCGGCGGCATCGGCGGACTTGTCGGCCTGGTCGAGGAGCTTCTCGAAGTCCTCGTTCACGTAGTGGCCGTAGTTGGAGCCGTTCTCGATCGCGACCTTCGAGAAGATCGGACGGAGGTAGTTCTCCATGGCCGGGTAGTCCATGACCCAGCCCATGCGGAAGGCACCCTTGTACTTCGAGGCGCCCAGGTCGTCCAGCATCTCGCCGAACTTGGTGAACGGCTTGGCGGTGACCTCGACGCCGAGGTTCGCCTTCAGCTGGTTGGCGACGGCCTCGATCCACTCCTTGTGGCCACCGTCGGCGTTGTAACCGAGCTCGATCTTGCCGCCGGGGATACCGCCGGCCTGGGTCAGGAGCTCCTTGGCCTTGGTCGGGTTGTAGGTGCCGACCTCGCCGAGGGCGCCCTTGCGGTAACCCGGGATGATCGGGCTGACGAAGTCGTCGGCCGGCTTGCGGGTGCCGTTGAAGATGGTCTTCGTGATGGCGTCCCGGTCGATGGCCATCGAGATGGCCTTGCGGATCTCGGGCTTGCCGAAGACCTCGGGGTTCTGCGCGATCGGCATGCCGATGTAGCCGACGCCGGACTCCGGCTTGTAGATGTAGCGGTCGCCGAACTCCTGGGAGACGGTGGCCATCGCCGACACGGGGAGCTTGTCGGTGATCTGGATGGCGTCGGCACGCAGGTCGTTGTACGCCGTGTCCAGGTTGTCGTAGATCTTGAAGGTGACGCCCTCGAGCTTGGCGCGACCCTCGGCCGGGTACTTGTCGTACCGCTTGACCTTGATCTGCTTGTTGTGCTCCCAGGCGCCGTCCATCTGGAAGGGGCCGTTACCGATCGGCTTCTCGCCGAAGGCCTTCGGGTCGGCCTCGAACGCCTTCGGCAGCGGGTAGAAGGCGTTGTAGCCCAGCATCGTCTTGAACTGGGAGAACGGGTCCTTCAGCGTGACGGTGAAGGTCATCTCGTCGACGATCTTCAGGCCCTTGAGCTCCTTGGCCGTGGGCTTCTTGTCCTTGCCCGGCGCCAGCTCGTCGGAGCCCTCGATCTTCGAGAAGAACGGCAGGCCCTCGGCGGCGTTGTCCTGGTTGGCGCCCCAGTTCCAGGCGCGGACGAACGACGCGGCGTCGACCTTCTCGCCGTTGTGGAAGGTGAAGCCGTCCTTGACCTTGATCGTCCAGGTCTTCGAGTCGGTGGTCTCGATCGACTGGGCGGCCGCGAGCTTCGGCTCGTTGGTCTTGATGTCGTAGTCCACCAGAGCGGTGAAGACCGCGTTCAGGACCTCGGCGCCCTCGGACTCCGCGGTGTTCTGACCGACCAGGCCGTGCTGCGGCTCACCGAGCTGCACGGTGATGTTGCCGCCCGCCTTGCTGCCGGCGTCGTCCTTGCTGGTGCTGCAGGCCGTGGCGGCCATCGCCACGATGACGGCACCCGCGACCCACTTGGCGCTCGTTGCTCCGCGCATGGGTAATTGCCTCCTCAGGAGTCACTGTCGATACGTGAAGGTCCCGGCCCGCTGACACCCCTGACAGCGAAATCCGGTCCCATCGTGTGTGCTCGTGAGTCGGCGCTCCCCACAGCGCGTGACCCATTGACCCGAGCTCAATGGAGCCATCCTCAGGGACGCCCAACCGGTAAACCACACTTAAGTGGTCTCGTTTTCACAACATCACCTCATGTCGAAAACCCGAAATCCGGACAAACGGATAGGAGACAGACACGTGCGAAACGGACGGTTAGCTCATCTTCCGGAGTGTCACGGTCGGTATCCGGACACCAGAACGCAACAATCCGCTTGACAGAAGCGAACAGCCCCTCCCGTCACGGAATACGTGACGTGAGGGGCTGCTGTGTTCTGCGGTGTTTCGGCCGATCATCCGCCGACCCGTCGCCGCCCAAGCGGCGACCGGGTTGGCGAGGGTACTACTTCGCGGACTTGGCGCGCGAGGCGGTGCGCGAGCGCTCCTTCTGGTCCAGGACGACCTTGCGGATGCGGACGGCCTCGGGGGTCACCTCGACGCACTCGTCGTCGCGGCAGAACTCCAGGGACTGCTCCAGGGAGAGCTTGCGCGGCGGGACGATCGCCTCGAACGTGTCCGCGGAGGAGGAGCGCATGTTGGTGAGCTTCTTCTCCTTGGTGATGTTCACGTCCATGTCGTCGGCGCGCGAGTTCTCGCCGACGATCATGCCCTCGTACACCTCGGTGCCGGGGTCGGTGAACAGGACACCGCGCTCCTGCAGGTTGGTCATCGCGAACGCGGTGACCGCACCGGCGCGGTCGGCGACCAGGGAGCCGTTGTTACGGGTGACCAGCTGGCCGAACCACGGCTCGTGGCCCTCGTGGATCGAGTGGCCGATGCCGGTGCCGCGGGTCTGGGTCAGGAACTCCGTACGGAAGCCGATGAGGCCGCGGGACGGAACGACGAACTCCATGCGGACCCAGCCGGAGCCGTGGTTCGACATGTTGTCCATGCGGCCCTTGCGGACGCCCATGAGCTGCGTGACGGCACCCATGTGCTCCTCGGGCACGTCGATCGTCATGCGCTCGACGGGCTCGTACGTCTTGCCGTCGACCTCCTTGGTGACGACCTGCGGCTTGCCGATGGTCAGCTCGAAGCCCTCGCGGCGCATCTGCTCGACCAGGATGGCGAGCGCGAGCTCACCGCGGCCCTGGACCTCCCAGGCGTCCGGACGCTCGGTGTCCAGGACGCGCAGCGAGACGTTACCGATCAGCTCGCGGTCCAGACGGTCCTTGACCTGGCGGGCGGTGACCTTGCGGTCCTTGACCGCGGCCTTGGCGTCCGCGCCCTTGCCGGAGCCGCCGCGGCCGACCATCGGGGAGGTGTTGGTGCCGATGACCATGGAGATGGCCGGCTCGTCCACCGTGATGAGCGGCAGGGCGATCGGGTTCTCCGGGTCGGCCAGGGTCTCACCGATCATGATCTCGGGGATACCGGCGACGGCGCAGATGTCACCGGGGCCGGCGACCTCGGCGGGCTTGCGGGTGAGCGCCTCGGTCATCATCAGCTCGGTGATGCGGACGTTCGAGATCGAGCCGTCACGCTTGATCCACGCGACCGTCTGGCCCTTGCGCAGCTCGCCCTGCTCGACGCGGAGCAGCGCGATGCGGCCGAGGAAGTTGTCGGCGTCCAGGTTGGTGACGTGCGCCTGGAGGGGGGCCTCCTCGTCGTACACCGGGGCCGGGACGTGCTCCAGGATGGTGGAGAAGAACGGCTCCAGGCTGTCGCTGTCGGCGGGGACGGTGCCGTCCTCCGGCTTGGTCAGCGAGGCGATGCCGTCACGGCCGCAGGCGTAGACGATCGGGAACTCGATCTGGTCCTCGTCGGCGTCCAGGTCCAGGAAGAGGTCGTACGTCTCGTTGACGACCTCGTCGATCCGGGAGTCCGGACGGTCCGTCTTGTTGATGCAGAGGATGACGGGCTTCCGCTGCTGGAGCGCCTTGCGCAGGACGAAGCGGGTCTGGGGCAGCGGACCCTCGGAGGCGTCCACCAGCAGGACGACGGCGTCCACCATCGACAGACCGCGCTCGACCTCACCACCGAAGTCGGCGTGGCCGGGGGTGTCGATGATGTTGATCGTGATCGGGGCCCCGCCGTCCTTGGGGTGATACTTCACCGCCGTGTTCTTGGCGAGGATCGTGATGCCCTTCTCACGCTCCAGGTCGTTCGAGTCCATCATGCGGTCGTCGAGCTGCTGGTGGGCGGCGAAGGCACCGGCCTGCTTGAGCATGGCATCGACGATGGTCGTCTTGCCATGGTCGACGTGGGCGACGATGGCGACGTTACGGATGTCGTGGCGCGTGGGCACTTCGGCGCTTCTCCCGGGATAAGTGGATGGCGTCGCGTACGGTCCGGCACGCTCGCCTCGGCCGGGCGAAAACCTGCCACGGCCTTACCCCATGGTACGTCGCGCAGCGGGAACCGCCTGCCGGGGGGGTCTGTCAAGAGGCTGGACGTATGAGCGCGGCCGAGTTCGGGGTGGGGTGCCTCGGTCGCCGGTCCTGCCGGGAATCATGCGGGTCAACGGGCAGATCAGTGGGTGTGCCAAGACCTTGCCCGCCGGGGATTCCGGCGGGCAAGGGACTTGAGTCACATCTGAGGTTGTGACCCTCCGGTCAACCGGACAGGCACCTTTTTGTCATCACTTCTTGGGCCGGGCTACTTCTTCTTGTCCTTGGCCGTCGGCGGCTTCTTCCAGCCGATGTCCTGGAAGCGGGGAGCACCGAGGCCGAAGGCTCCGGCGTTGACCACGCCGGGCTTGACCGCCACCAGCTCGGGCCGCTGGTAGAGCGGGATGGAGCCGGCGGCGGCCCAGATCCGGGCGTCCGCCTTGCGCATCAGGTCGCGGGACTCGTCCTCGTCCAGGGAGCCGAGCGCCTGGTCGAAGAGCTGGTCGATCTGGTCCGTGCCGACCCGGGTGTAGTTCTGTTCGACGAGCAGCGAGCCGTCCGCGGCCGGCTCCGGCTTGGCGAAGATGGGCCGGGCGTCGGTGGCGGGGTAGGCGGTGGCCGGCCAGGAGTAGAGGGCCAGGTCGTACTGTCCGGCCGCGATGTGGTCCTTGAAGAAGCTCTCGTCGGCGACCTTGGTGATCTCGGCGTTCACGCCGATCTTCCGGAGCTCCTGGGAGATCCGCTCGCCGACGGTGCGCAGGGACTCCGAGCCCGGCCCCGCCGGGACCACGAAGCGCAGCGTCAGCGGCTTGCCGTCCTTGGCCAGCACGGAGCCGGAGTTGCGCACGGCCTGCTTGGCCGGGGCCGGGGAGCCCTGGGCGGCGGGCTCGGCGGCCTCCGCCTCACGGGCCGGGCTGCGCTTGCCGTCTTCGACGGCCGCCATGCCCGCGGCCTGGGTGAGGAGGGACTTCTCCTGCTGGGCCGTGAAGGGGGCGGGGGCCAGCACCGGTGAGGGCCGGACCCCGGACGCGCCCCGGGCGAAGACGTCGGCGTCGACGATCTCCCCGTCGGGGCCGTACGCGTCCGCGGCCAGGGCTCCGTCGCCGCTGTGGCCCTCGGGGCCCTCGGGGCGGCTGCCCAGCGTGCCCTGGTGCTCCCGGCGGGCCGCCGAGGTGGTCACCGCGCGCAGGTCGGAGGCGGCCGAGTGGAGCTCGCCGTTGTTCTGGTCGTCCTGGCCGACGATGTAGAGGCCGTCGTTGCCGGTGCCCGGGCCGGAGGCGGTCGAGGGGGTCTTCGAGTCGTCCTGCTTCTCGCTCTGGGGGCCGGCCTTGGCGCCGGGCGGCTCGGTGATCTTGCCGCCGAGGCGCCAGCCGGCGTCCGCGAGCAGGGCCTGCGCCGCCTTGGTGTCCAGGCCTCCGAGGGAGTCGCTGTTGTCCTCGTACGCGCGCTGCCCGGCCAGGGCGAGGTGGCTGCCCACCGGCTTCGCGGGCAGGCCGAGCGGCTTCAGCACGAGCTCGGCGAGCTGCTTGCGGTCCAGGGCCCGGGCCACCGCCCGGCGCACCCGCTCGTCGGTGAGCGGGCCGGAGGCCCCGTTCATGGCGAGCTGCGTGTAGGCGGGCTCCAGGGACTTGCGGACCGTGAAGTTCCGCAGGGCCGTCTGCTCGTCGGCGTACCGTTTCACCGCGTCGGCGTGCTTCTGGCGGTTCTCCTTCTCGGCCGTGGCCTTGGCCTCGTCCGCGCCGAAGGCGTTCGCCCACGACAGGGTGGCCTGCGCCGGGGTCAGCGCGGCGGCCGGTCCGTGCGCGGGGGCCCCGCCCTGGCCGGAGCCGGCCTTGCCGGACGCTTCCTTGTCGGCGGCGTCCTTCTGGGCCAGGGCGATCCGGTCGGCGCCCGACCGGTCGATTTCCGCCAGATCGAGCTTGCCCGCGGCCAGCGCAGCCGGCCGGTCCGCCCGGGGCACGGCCGTCAGGACCAGGGAGTCCAACTTGGCCGGGGCTCCCCACCAGCGCGGGTTGCGGGTCAGGGCCACCGTGCCCGTCTTCTTGTCGACCGCGCCGAGCGCGAAGGGCCCCGCGGTCGCCTTGAGCGTGCCCCGGGCGCTCTCGTTGAAGGCGTCCGGGGTGCCGGTGACCTGCTTGGGGTAGAGCGGGGTGAACAGGGAGCGCCAGTCCGCGTACGGCTTGACGAAGGTGACCTTGACCTCCAGGTCGGTCTTGCCCCGTTCGATCTTCTCGATCCGCTCGTAGCCGGCGTTGCGGGCGGTCCAGTACGCCGAGTCCTTGCCGTTCAGGGCCCGCCACTGCGCCACGAAGTCCGCCGCGCCGATCTCGCGGCCGTCGCTCCACACGGCCTGCTGGTTCAGCTTGTACAGGACGACCTGCTTGGGCTCCCGCTCAACGACCTCGGCCTTCTCCAGGTAGTCCGGATTGGCCACCGGACGCCCCCTGGCGTCCAGGACGAACAGCTGCGGCAGCACCGCCCCGGCGATCCGGCTGGTGGCGGCGTCGGCATCCGCCTGGAAGGTGTTCAGGGTCTCCGGGAGGCGGTCCACCGCCCAGCGCAGCGTGCCGCCGTCGGCTACCTGGTCGCGCTTGGTCGCGGCGATGTCCTGTCCGGCGGCGGCCGGGCCGCCCTCGTCGTCACCCGCACCGCAGCCCGCGAGCAGCGGCAGGGCGAGGACTCCCGAGGTCAGCAGCGCCAAGGACCTGCGCCTTCTCTGGGACATGGGTGGTACCTCCGGGGCGGGACGTGGGGGGACGCATGATCACGTTCGGCGGTATATGGAGCTGATCACACCGGTTGCCGAAAACCACTGAAATCGACATCCCGCCGCACCCCCCGCACCGGCCCCTCGCCACGCCGCGAACCCCACCCGTGCGGACCAATGCGGTTTGCGCGCCGAAGGAGCGTTCCCCCGGGGGAGGGATGAGAATGGGGGCAGGGAGGGGCGCACAGTTCACGCCTGCGCGCCCGCAATCGCTGCACGTCCCTTCACAACCGGGGACGCGAAGCGCGACACTCGCAGGCGCACATGAGCGTTGCCATTGCCACCGCACTCTGCGGAAGTGAGGTCACATCATGTCCCTGCAAGACGATCTGACCGCCGTACGACGCAACCTGGACGAGCTGACCCGCAAGGTCGAGCAGCTGGAGCAGCAGGCCAGGCGGCAGAAGCCCGGGAGCTCGACGCCGGCGGCCGCTCCGGACCCGTCCCGGATGGTGACGGTTCCGGACACCCCGTACGACGCCACGCTGTGGCAGGACGTCGACGACGAGGGCCTCGGCGCCCGCGACCGCCGCGCCCCCTGACCGGCCGGCTCCCCCGCACACCCCCGCACACCCCATCTGGCCCGGCCGCCCCGCGGCCGGGCCTCCTGGGCCACCCTCATCACTCCACCCGGAGTCACCTTTGGCCACAGGCACGGAACCACCCCAGCAGCAGCGGCGGCCCGCCGGCGTCCACGACGCCTCGCGGGCCGCGATCTCCGCCCGGCACCTGCGCACCGACCGGTGGTGGCTGGCCCCCGCCGGCACCGCGGCCGGGCTGTTCGCCTTCATCGTCTACTCGACGTGGCGGGCCTTCGCCAACGCCGACTACTACGCGGCCCCGTACGTCTCGCCCTTCTACTCCCCGTGTCTGGCGGAGAACTGCGTCCCGATGAAGGGCGGCCCGAACTGGGAGGTCTTCGGCAGCTGGTGGGTCCTCTCCCCCGCCCTGCTGATCCTGGTCTTCCCGCTCGGCTTCCGTCTGACCTGCTACTACTACCGCAAGGCCTACTACCGGGGCTTCTGGGCCTCGCCGCCGGCCTGCGCCGTCGCCGAACCGCACGCGACCTACACGGGCGAGACCCGCTTCCCGCTCATCCTCCAGAACGCGCACCGCTACTTCTTCTACGCGGCGGTCCCGGTCGCGGGCATCCTCACCTACGACACCGTGCTGACCTTCCGCGACGGGAACTACGAGTGGGGCCACATGGGCCTCGGGACCCTGCTGTTCCTGGTCAACATCACGCTGATCTGGGCCTACACGCTGTCCTGCCACTCCTGCCGGCACATCATGGGCGGCCGCCTCAAGCACTTCTCCAGGCATCCGGTGCGCTACCGGCTGTGGGGCTGGGTCAGCCGGCTCAACGCCCGCCACATGCAGCTCGCGTGGGCGTCGCTGATCAGCGTCGCCCTGTGCGACTTCTACGTGTACCTGCTCGCCACCGGCGCCTTCACAGACCCGAGGTTCTTCTGACATGGCTCAAGTCGACCGGCAGCAGTGGGACGTGGTCGTGGTCGGCGCGGGCGGCGCCGGGTTGCGGGCCGCGATCGAGGCGCGTGAGCGGGGCGCCCGTACGGCCGTGATCTGCAAGTCGCTCTTCGGCAAGGCCCACACGGTGATGGCGGAGGGCGGGATCGCCGCCTCCATGGCCAACGTCAACGAACACGACAACTGGCAGGTGCACTTCCGCGACACCATGCGCGGGGGCAAGTTCCTCAACCAGTGGCGGATGGCGGAGCTGCACGCGAAGGAGGCCCCCGACCGGGTCTGGGAGCTGGAGACCTGGGGCGCGCTCTTCGACCGCACGCCCGACGGGAAGATCTCCCAGCGCAACTTCGGCGGGCACGAGTACCCGCGCCTCGCGCACGTGGGCGACCGTACGGGCCTGGAACTGATCCGCACCCTCCAGCAGAAGATCGTCCAGCTCCAGCAGGAGGACTTCAAGGAGTACGGGGACTACGAGGCGCGGCTCAAGGTCTTCCAGGAGTGCACGGTCACGCGGGTTCTGAAAGATCGCGGCCTCAAGGACGGAGGGAGGGTCTCGGGGACCTTCTGCTACGAGCGCGAGTCCGGCCGCTTCTTCGTACTGGAGGCCCCCGCGGTGGTCCTGGCCACGGGCGGGATCGGCAAGTCCTTCAAGACCACCTCGAACTCCTGGGAGTACACGGGCGACGGCCACGCGCTGGCCCTGCTCGCCGGTGCGCCCCTGCTGAACATGGAGTTCGTGCAGTTCCATCCCACGGGCATGGTCTGGCCGCCCTCCGTGAAGGGCATCCTCGTCACGGAGTCGGTCCGCGGCGACGGCGGGGTGCTGCGCAACTCCGAGGGCAAGCGGTTCATGTTCGACTACATCCCCGACGTGTTCAAGGAGAAGTACGCCGAGTCGGAGGAGGAGGGCGACCGCTGGTACGAGGACCCGGACAACAACCGGCGCCCGCCCGAGCTGCTGCCGCGCGACGAGGTGGCGCGGGCCATCAACTCCGAGGTGAAGGCGGGCCGTGGCTCCCCGCACGGCGGTGTCTTCCTCGACGTGTCGACGCGGATGCCCGCCGAGAAGATCAAGCGGCGGCTGCCTTCCATGTACCACCAGTTCAAGGAGCTGGCGGACGTGGACATCACGGCGGAGGCGATGGAGGTCGGCCCGACCTGCCACTACGTGATGGGCGGGATCGCCGTCGACTCCGAGACCGCCGCCGCCCTCGGCGTGCCCGGGCTCTTCGCGGCGGGCGAGGTCGCGGGCGGGATGCACGGCTCGAACCGGCTGGGCGGCAACTCCCTGTCCGACCTGCTGGTCTTCGGCCGCCGGGCGGGGCTGCACGCGGCCGAGCACGCCGCGGCCGCCGGTGAGGCCCGGCCCGCCGTCTCCCAGGAGGCGATCGACGCGGCGGCCGCGGAGGCGCTGGCCCCCTTCCACGCCGCCGACGGCGCGGAGAACCCGTACACGCTCCACCAGGAGCTCCAGACGACCATGAACGACCTGGTCGGCATCATCCGGCGGGCCGGCGAGATGTCCGAGGCCCTGGAGAAACTGGCGGGCCTGCGCGAGCGGGCCTCCCGGGCGGGGGTGGAGGGGCACCGGCAGTTCAACCCGGGCTGGCACCTCGCCCTGGACCTGCGCAACATGCTGCTGGTCAGCGAGTGCGTGGCCCGCGCCGCCCTGGAACGCACCGAGAGCCGGGGCGGGCACACCCGCGAGGACTGCCCGGCGATGGAGCGGAGCTGGCGCCCGGTGAACCTGCTGTGCCGGCCGGTCGACCCGGTGCCCGGGGACCCGGCGGCCGACCGGATCGACCTGACCCGGGTGCGCACCGAGCCCATCCGTCCCGACCTGCTCGGGCTCTTCGAGAAGGAAGAGCTGGCCAAGTACCTCGCCGAAGAGGAGCTGCACGGATGAGTACGTACGACGCGAGCTTCCGGATCTGGCGGGGCGACGCGGAGGGCGGATCGCTCAGGGACTTCACCGTCGAGGTGCACGACGGGGAGGTGGTCCTGGACATCGTCCACCGGCTCCAGGCCACGCAGGCCTCGGACCTCGCGGTGCGCTGGAACTGCAAGGCCGGCAAGTGCGGCTCGTGCAGCGCGGAGATCAACGGCCGGCCGCGGCTGATGTGCATGACGCGCATGTCGACCTTCGAGCGGTCCGAGACGGTCACGGTCACCCCGCTGCGCGCCTTCCCGGTCGTCCGGGACCTGGTCACGGACGTGTCCTTCAACTACCACAAGGCCCGGGAGGTACCGGCCTTCGTACCGCCGGAGGGGGTGGCCCCGGGCGCGTACCGCATGCAGCAGATCGACGTGGAGCGCTCGCAGGAGTTCCGCAAGTGCATCGAGTGCTTCCTGTGCCAGGACACCTGCCACGTGGTGCGTGACCACGAGGAGAACAAGCCCGCCTTCGCCGGTCCGCGCTTCCTGATGCGGGTGGCGGAGCTGGACATGCACCCCCTGGACGCGGCGGCCGAGGCGGGCCTGGACCGCAAGCGCACCGCGCAGGAGGAGCACGGGCTCGGCTACTGCAACATCACCAAGTGCTGTACGGAGGTCTGTCCCGAGGGCATCAAGATCACCGACAACGCGCTGATCCCGCTGAAGGAGCGGGCGGTGGACCGCAAGTACGACCCGCTGGTGTGGCTCGGGAGCGTGATCCGGCGCCGTTCCCACCCCCGGTAGCCCGCGCGGCGTACAGAATGCCCCCTGGCGAGCGTCTGCTGACGTGACATCAGGGGGCTTCTGCAATGCGCGTGGGTGATCGGCTGTCGGGGCGGTACCGGCTCGACGCGCGTCTCGGGGCGGGCGGGATGGGCGAGGTCTGGCGGGCCCACGATCTGCACCTGGAACGGCCCGTAGCGGTGAAGGCGCTGCTGGAGGCGGCGCACGGCGACGAGTTCGTCGCCCGCTTCCGGCGCGAGGCCACCATCGGGGCCCGGCTCCAGCACCCGGGGATCACGGTCGTGCACGACGTGGGGCAGGAGGAGGGGCGGCTCTTCATCGTGATGGAGCTGCTGTCCGGCGAGGACCTCGGGAGCGTCCTGGCCCGCGAGCGGGACGGGCTGCCGGTTGGCACCGCGCTGGACCTGGCCGCCCAGACCGCGGAGGCCCTGGCGGCCGCGCACGAACAGTCCGTGGTGCACCGGGACCTGAAGCCCGCGAACCTCTTCCTGCTGCCCGGCGGCCGGGTCAAGATCTGCGACTTCGGCATCGCGCACTCCGCGGACGCCACGGCGGGCTGGACGGTCACCGGGCAGGCGATGGGCACCATCCCCTACATGGCACCCGAGCAGTGCCTGGGCCGGCACGTGGACGCCCGCTGCGACCTGTACGCGCTGGGCTGCGTGCTGTACGCCCTGCTGAGCGGGGAGCCGCCGTTCGGCGTGGACGGGTCGCCGTTCGTACTGATGCGCAGGCACGTCGACGATCCGCCGCCGCCGCTCGCCGTGCGGCCCTCGGTGGCCGGGCTGGTGCGGGCCCTGCTCGCGAAGGATCCGGCGGACCGGCCTCCGTCGGCGAGGGCCGTGGCCGAAGCCCTGCGGGATTCGAAGGGTGCGGGCGCCGTCGCCGCCACCGTCCGGTACACGCGGGAGGCGGTCGGCGCGGGGCCGCCGGCTGCGGATGCGCTCCCGGCTGCGGGGCCGGCGGCCCCGGCTGCCCCGGCCGGAGCGACCCGGTGGTCCACCTCGGTGAGGTCGGCCTCCCTGCACCGGGCCGGGGACGGCATGGCCTGGAGCAGGGGGAACGAGGTGGGCTTCGTACGGGCCGACTCCGGGGTGTCCCTCTGGACGGCGGACGCGGACGCGGGGGTACCGGCTCCGGCGCTGACCGGGCGGACCACGGTGGCCCTGACGGCGGACGCCACGGACGGCTCCGTGTTCGCGGCTGTGGAACGGCGGGAGGGTCACGGTGTCCGGCTGCTGGCCCGGGAGCCGGCCGACGGGCGGGTGCGCTGGTGGCGGGACCTGCCCGCGGAGACGGCCGTGGGCCCGCGCGCGGACCATGACTCCCCCGCGCCGTTCGCAGTGGCGGCGGGGCTCGTCCTGTACGGGGGCCGAACGGCGGTGAAGGCCCTGAGCGCGGCCTCGGGGGAGGAGGTCTGGAGCCGCCGCGGGCCGTACGACGACTCGCTGACGCTGGCCACGGGCCCGGACTCCCTGGTGCTCGTGGAACGGAACCGGATGACGGGCCTGCAGCTGCGGAGCGGCGGGCTCCTGTGGTCGGGGCCGCCCGGCGCGGACGCGACGGTGGCCCCGGCCGGCCCGGACGTGCCTCTCGGGCCGGTCCACGTGATGTCCGGGCGGTCGGTGCGCACCCTGCACCAGCGCGACGGCCGGACGTTGTGGACCGTCAACGTGGACATCCCGGCCCGGCAGCTCCTGGTCCGGCCAGGGGTGGTGTACGCGGCCGGGTCGTCCCCCCAGAGGCCGGGGGACGCGGTGTTCGCCATCGAGGCCGAGTCCGGCCGGGTGGTCTGGCAGAGGGACGTCGTCCGGCGGTACCACACCGGGAAATGCGTCCTCGACCTGCTCGGCATCCGTGGGGAACTGCTGTACGTGAAGTGCACGCTGGCCGCCCCCCGTCAGAACAACGGCTCCAAGGACCCGTTCGTCACCGCGCTCGACCTCGGCACGGGCCGGCCGCAATGGCGATGGGACCACCCCGGGATCGGGCGCCGTGACGCCGTCCTGCACGAGGACTCCCTTGTGCTCCCGCTGCCCGGGCTCACGGCGATCGCCCTGCCGTGAGTCCTCCGGGTGCGGAGCCGGGAAACGGCCCATAACCTCCCAAATGTGATCCCGCCGAAGAGCAAGCCGCAAAGCAAGCCGCGAAGCGAGATATCCGTACGGGCCCTGCTCGCCCTGGCCGCCGCGCTGCTCGCTCTCGGCAGCTGGGGCGTGGCCGGGGCACCGTCCGCGCGGGCGGAGGATCCCGTCACCCTTGCGCAGCAGGGGCAGATCACCGACCGCGTCGGAGCGCTGGGCGACCGGAAGGCGGCCGTCACCGCCGCGCTGGACGAGCTGTACGCGGACCGCAGGATCCAGCTCTTCGTCACGTATGTGCACGATTTCTCCGGGCGCTCCGCGCAGAGCTGGGCCGACGCCACCGCCGAGAAGAACGGCCTCGGCCGGGACGACGTCCTGCTGGCCGTGGCGACCGGGGCCCGCCAGTACGCCTACTCCGCCGCCGTCGACTCCGGTTTCACCGAGCAGCAGCTCGCGGAGGTGGCCCGGACCGCCATCGAGCCGCCGCTGCGGCAGAACGACTGGGCCGGCGCGGCGATCGGCGCGGCGAACGGATACGACGCGGTGCTCGGCGGGCAGCCGGTGCCGACGCCGACGATCACTCCGGGGCCGGCCGACCCCGGGGGTGGGGCGGGCGGGGAGAGCGGCGCCGGGGACTACGTGCTCCCGGTGATCGTGGTCGGCGCGGCCGGCGCGCTCGGGGTGTACGCGTACTCCCGCCGCAGGCGCGGTGCCCCGGGCCGGGCGGGCCGGGGGACGACGACCGGGCCGGGCTGGCCCGAGGGTGCGCCGGACCGCGTTCCGCTGCCGGAGCTGGACGCCCGGGCCAGGTCGCTGCTGGTGGAGACCGATGACGCGGTCCGGACGAGCGCCGAGGAACTCGGCTTCGCCTCGGCCGAGTTCGGCGATGAGGCGGTCGGCCCCTTCACGGAGGCCGTGGAGTACGCCAAGGGCGAGCTGACGAGCGCCTTCCGGCTGCGCCAGCAGCTCGACGACGCCTACCCGGAGGACGACGCGACGCGGCGCCGGATGCTCGACGAGATCGTCGCCCGCTGCACCGAGGCGAACCGGCGGCTGGACGCCGAGTCGGCGGACTTCGACCGGCTGCGGGACCTGGAGAAGAACGCCCCGGGGGCCCTGGCGACGGTGGAGGAGCACTATCTGAACCTGACCGGGCGCACCGTCACCGCCGAGGCGACACTGACCGCGCTGACCCGGCGGTACGCGGACTCCGCGTCCGCGCCCGTGGCTTCCAACGCCGAACAGGCCAAGGACCGCCAGGTGTTCGCGGCGACCAGCCTGGGCCTGGCCCACGCGGCCCTCGACGCGGGCGACAACGGCAGGGCGGCCGTGCACATCCGGGCCGCCGAGGGCGCGGTCGGCCAGGCGGCGACACTGGTCGACGCGGTCGAGCGGCGGGCGCAGGAGCTGGCGGAGGCGGCCGGGAAGCTGCCGGGCGCGCTGAGCGAGACGGAGACCGACCTGGCGGACGCGCGCGGGCTGCTGTCCGGCACCGCGGAGGGTACGTCCACGGCCGACCTGCGGGGCCGGATCGGCCGGGCGGAGGCCGTGCTGGCCGACGTGCAGAAGGAGCAGGAGGCCGGCCGGTACGACCCGATCGACGCGCTGCGCCGGGTCGAGGAGGCCGACGCGGCGCTGGACGCGGCCCTGGCCGGGGCGCGGGAGCGGGAGTCGGGCCGGCAGCGGGCCGCGGCGCTGCTCGATCAGGCGATGCTCTCGGCCCGCAGTGCGATCGGCGCGGCGACGGACTACGTCACCACCACCCGGGGCGCGGTCGGGAGCCGGGCCCGGACCCGGCTGGCGGAGGCGGGCCGGCACCTGGAGCGGGCAACGGCCCTGGCCTCGTCGGACCCGGCGGGGGCGCTGGCGGAGGCGCAGCAGGCGGATTCACTGGCCCGGCAGGCGCAGGAACTCGCGGAGGCGGACGTACGGGCGTACCAGGACCCGTACGCGGGCCGGCCCGGCGGGGGCGGCGGGCGGGGCGGCGCGGTGCTCGGCGGGATCATCCTCGGCGAGATCCTGCGGGGCGGGGGCGGCGGCGCCTTCGGCGGTGGGGGCGGGGGCTTCGGGGGCGGGGGCTTCGGGGGCTTCGGGGGCGGGGGCAGCGGACCGGGCTCCTTCGGCGGCGGCGGCACCCGCGGCCGCATGGGCGGCGGGGGCCGCTTCTGAACCGCGATCGGCACCGGTAACGGACCATCACCCTTCCTCGGGAGAGACCCAGATGAGCAAGCAGACCATCCTCGGCCGCGTCACCCAGCTCGCCAAGGCCAACATCAACGCCCTGCTGGACCAGGCCGAGGACCCGCAGAAGATGCTGGACCAGCTGATCCGCGACTACACGAACAACATCTCGGAGGCGGAGCAGGCCGTCGCGACGACGATCGGCAACCTCCGGATGCTGGAGGCGGACCACAAGGAGGACGTGGAGGCGGCCGGCGAGTGGGGCACCAAGGCCCTGGCGGCGAGCAGGAAGGCCGACGAACTGCGGGCCGGGGGTTCGGCGGCGGACGCCGACAAGTTCGACAACCTCGCGAAGGTGGCGCTGGGCCGGCAGATCCAGTCGGAGAAGGAGGCGAAGACGGCGGAGCCGGTGATCGCCGCCCAGACGGAGGTCGTGGACAAGCTCAAGGCGGGCCTGGACTCGATGCGGAACAAGCTGACGGAGCTCCAGGCGAAGCGGGACGAACTGGTGGCGCGGGCCAGGACCGCGCAGGCGCAGAACACGATGATGGACGCGGTGAAGAACATCGACGTGATGGACCCGACGAGTGAGCTGTCGCGCTTCGAGGAGAAGGTCCGGCGGGAGGAGGCGATGGCTCTGGGCAAGCAGGAGCTCGCCGCCTCCTCTCTGGACGCGCAGTTCGAGTCCCTGGAGGACCTGGGCAAGACCTCGGAGATCGAGGCCAGGCTCGCCGCGCTCAAGCAGGGCCGGGCCGCCTGACCCTACCGGGGGGCGGGGTTGCCGCTGCGCGGGGCCCGTCCCCTACCCGCCCTTCCACCGTTCCCCGGGCTCCGCCCCGGACCCCGGTCCTCAAACGCCGGACGGGCTGAAAGTGCCCGCAGCGGCGGATGTCCGGCCTCGCCGGCGTTTGAGGCGCGGGTCCGGGGCAGCACCCCGGCAGCGGTGCTCAGCCGTACATGTTCAGCAGTTGCTCCGCCGAGAGTTCGGCCACGGTCTCCGCCGTCGCCCCCGGCAGGGGGAGCTCGAACCAGACCGTCTTCCCCCGGTGGGTCCGCCGCGTGCCCCAGCCCGCCGACAGCAGGCCGACCAGTTGGAGGCCCCGGCCGCCCTCGTCGGTGTCGCGGGCCCGGCGCCGTCTCGGCTGGACCAGGTTCGCGTCCCAGACCTCGCACACCAGGGTGCGGTCGAGGAGCAGGCGGAGTCTGATCTCGCCCTCTCCGTACCGCAGGGCGTTGGTGACGAGTTCGCTGACCAGGAGTTCGGTGGTGTCCAGCAGGCCCTCCAGGCCCCACGCCGGCAGTTTCGCCCGGGCCAGTTCCCTGGCGCGTCCCACCGAGCGGGCCTCCCTCGGCAGCTGCCAGTCGCCGACGGCGTCCACCGGCAGGCCCTGGACCCGGGCCATGAGGAGGGCGATGTCGTCCTCACCGTGCCGGGTGTCGAGGGTGTTCAGGACGTGGTCGCAGACGTCCTCCAGCGGGCGGACCGGGTCGGCGAGGGCCTCGCGCAGGCCCCGCAGGCCCTCCTCCAGGGGATGGTCGCGGGATTCGACCAAGCCGTCGGTGTAGAGGGCGAGGAGGGCGCCCTCGGGGAGTTCCACCTCGACCTCCTCGAACGGCTCGCCGCCCACCCCCAGCGGCATGCCCGGCGGCACCTCCAGCAGCAGCGCCGGCCTCGGCTTCCCGGCTTCGTCCGGGGGCTCGACCAGCACCGGCGGCATATGGCCCGCGTTGGCGATCGTGCAGCGCCGGGTCACCGGGTCGTACACGGCGTACACGCAGGTGGCGAGGTACACCTCCGAGCGGTCGGCGTCCCGCGAGTGCAGGGCGGCGCGGGAGGCCTGCTGGGAGCCGCCGGGGGCGCCGAGGCCGCGGGCGATCTCGTCGAGCGCGGCCAGCACCTCCGCCGGTTCCAGGTCCAGCAGCGCGAGGGTCCGTACGGCGGTCCGCAGTTCGCCCATCGCGACGGCGGCCCGCAGGCCGCGGCCCATGACGTCGCCGACGACGAGCGCGGTGCGGTGCCCGGGCAGCTCGATGACGTCGAACCAGTCCCCGCCGACCTCGGTGGCCGCGTTGCCCGGCAGGTAGCGGCAGGCGATGTCCAGGCCGGCCGCCTCCGGGTCGCCGGGGGGCAGCAGGCTGCGCTGGAGTATCAGCGCCCGCTCGTGCTCGCGCCGGTAGAGCCGCGCGTTGTCTATGCACACGGCGGCCCGTGCGGCGAGTTCCACCGCGACCGCCCGGTCCCGTTCACCGAAGGGTTCGCTGCCCTTCGTACGGGAGAACTGCGCGAGCCCGACCACCGTGTCGTGCGCGACCAGCGGCACGACCAGCGTGGACTGCACCAGGTCGTCCGGGCCGCCGCCCTCGATGAGCCGGGGCCGGGCGGTGCGCAGGGCGAGCGCGCCCGGCGAGGCGGCCGGGTAGCGGTGGATCTCCCCCACGGAGACCAGCGCCCCCGGCCCGGACAGCGGCGCGTCCGAGACCGCCGACGAGAAGGCGACCCGGCGCAGGGCCGCGGACGGGGCGCGGCCCGGACCCTGCCCGGGCAGGCTGGGCACGCCGGGGCCCTGGGGCCGGGCGGGGCGGTCGTCGTCGCCGAGCAGCAGCGCCTGGTAGAGGTCGACCGCGGCCAGGTCGCAGAAGCCGGGGACGGTGACGTCGAGGAGTTCGCGGGCGGTGGTCTCCAGATCGAGGGAGTTGCCGATGCGGTGTCCGGCCTCGTTGAGCAGGGCGAGGTTGCGCCGTACTCCGGCGGCCTCGCGGGCCGCGAGGTGGCGCCGGGTGACGTCGGTGCCGATGCCGGCGACTCCGATGGGCCGGCCGCTGCCGCCGTGCACGCGGTAGAGGTTGATGGACCAGTGGCGGTTCTCCCGGCTGCCGGGGGCGGCCCCGGTGATCCGCAGGTCGGTGACGGAGTCCCCGGTCTCCAGGACGCGGCGCAGCGCCTCGGCCATCCGGTCGGCCTCGTCCCGGGCCAGGTAGTCGTGGACGGTCCGGCCCCGGTGCTCCTCGGCCGCGCCGCCGAAGACGGTGGCGAAGCGGCGGTTGGCCCGCTGGACGGTGAGGTCGGTGCCGAAGAGGAGGAAGCCGAAGGGAGATTGGCCGAAAATCGCCTGCGAAGCCGCGAGATCGGATTCGATGCGCCGCAGCGCCCGGACGTCGACGACGACGCACAGCGCGGCCCGCTCGTCGTTCTCGGTCTGGGTCGGCATCACGTAGATCTCCGCGACCCCGTGCGCACCGCCCCCGCCCGGGATCCGGAACGGGATCAGGCCGGTCCACTCTTTGCCGTCGAGGATTTCGGACACCCTGCGGTGGGCGTCGGCGCGGAGCTCGGGCGGCATGAAGGCGTCGACGGGATCCCGGCCGACGGCCTGGGAGGCGGGCAGCCCGAAGAGTTCCTCGGCGCGCAGGCTCCACTGTTCGATGAGCCCGTCCGGCCCGATCGAGAACGATGCGACCTTTATGTAGTCATATATCGAGCCAGGTGGACTGCTGTGCCACAGGGCGTCGTGCCATGTCTCGCGAGGCATCTTGGTCTGATGTGCCTGCGCAGGTATCTCGCTCACGCGACCGTCCCCTCCAGCTCACCGCAACCGGACCGGCCATGACCGCAGTATTCAGCACCACGGCCCTGCTCGGCACGGCGTTCACGATCACAAAAAGGTCCCGTTAGTTTCGAGCCACGTCCCGTGATCTCACCTTGTTACTCACCAGGAAGAGCCAACTCGAACCACACGGTCTTGCCCGATTTCCCGTGACGGGTTCCCCAGCGCTGTGAGGAGACGGCGACGAGGTGCAGGCCACGGCCCCCTTCGTCGTCGGGTTGCGCGACCCGTTCCCGGGGCGGATCCGGAAGCGGATCGGAAACCTCCACGAGCAGCGCGGGCCCGCCCGCCGGGTCGGTGGCGGCTTGATCCTGTCGTACCAGCCGGACGCCGATGGGGCCGGAGGCGTAGCGCAGGGAGTTGGTGACGAGCTCGCTGACCAGCAGGACGGTCACGTCACCGACGGCTTCGAGGCCCCAGTCCCTGAGGGTGCCGCGCACGGCGTGACGGGCGGTGCGGACGGCACCGGGCTCGGCGGGGAAGGCCCATTCGGCACGCTCACCGTCTGTGTCGATCACGCCGATCACTTCCCGGGCCATCAGCGACCCCAGTCCGGTTCGTCTGTGACGAAAGAGGGACGAGATAGGGACTAATAGCGACATACCCGATATTCGAGGCGTCGTACCACCCGACCCTCCGCCCACCGGCGCACTGTGGCGCGGACGGCCCAGTGCGCGAGCGTCACGCGCCCCCGCCGGGCGCGTACCCGGCCGCGCCACCTTCCCCGGCCGCGCCGGCGGCGCCGTCCCCGGCCACGCCGAGCAGCCGTCGGCCGGCCTCGGCGACCGCGGGACGGTCCTGGTCGAGCCAGTCCACCGACTCCAGCTCCTCCGGCCCGAGCCAGCGCAGTTCGTCGTGGTCCTCCAGCGGCGCGGGCACCCCCGACAGCAGCCGGGCCGTCCACACGTGCAGGACGAGGCCGGGCTTCAGGGGCCACTCCCCCGGGATCCGCTCCAGCGGCTCGGTCTCGACGCCGAGCTCCTCGCGCAGTTCGCGCACCAGCGCCTCGGGGACGGACTCACCCGGTTCGGCCTTGCCGCCGGGCAGCTCCCAGCGCCCGGCGAGCTCCGGCGGCGCGCTGCGGCGGGCGGCCAGCAGGCGCCCCTCATGACAAAGGGCTCCGCCCACGACCACTCGTACAGTCATGGGCGGAGCCTATGCCGGCGCCGGAGGTCCCGGCGCCCGTGCTCAGTTCGTCGTGGCGGTCTGGCCGATCCGCTCGACCCAGTACAGCTGCTTGTGTCCTCGGTCGTCGAGACTGTCGGCGACCTTCTGGGCCTCGGCCCGGGTGGGGTACCGGCCCACTCGGTAGCGGTTGCCGTTGTCGTCCTGACGTATGACCAGCCACGGGAGCAGGGCACCGCTGTCGTTCATCGCGTTTCACCCTCCGCCGACGTACCTGCCCGGGAAACCGCATTGCGCATATGCCCGAGCTTACGCCCGACCTTTACTGAGCGGATACGGTTTTTCACGAAGAGGTACCTGGCGGGCGTACGCATCCGGCCATGTGTACGAGTGGGCCGTGCGCGCCGGTTCAGACGGGGCGTGCGGGGCGCACGGACGGCATCGGCAGGACCACCGCGCCGCCCGCCGGACCCTTGCGGCAGACGTCCCCGCAGGTCGCGTCGAGGGAGCAGCACAGGGAGCAGATCGGGCCCGCCTGGACGGGGCAGTCCGCGATGTCGGGGAGTTCGTACGCCGTCTCGCAGACGGCGCACACGTGGGTGACGGTGATGTCCTCGGCCCCGGCGTCCGGTCCGTTGACGGTGTTCGGCCGGGCCAGGTAGTACTTCCCCCTGGTCAGCCAGGCGATCAACGGGCACAGCAGGAGGGCCAGACCGGCCGCGATGAAGGTGGAGAAGGCCTCGGCGTAGGTGCCGAACAGTCCGAAGAACGCGAGGATCGAGACGGTGGAGGCGATCACCATCGCGCCGAAACCCGCCGGGTTGACGGCGTACAGGTAGGCGCGCTTGAACTCGATGTACGGCGGGCTGAGGCCGAGCCGCTTGTTGATGACCAGGTCGGCGGCGACCGCGGCGATCCAGGCGATGCCCACGTTGGAGTAGAAGCCCAGCAGCTTGCCGAGCATGGCGAACATGTTCAGTTCCATCAGCGTCAGCGCGATGCCGAGGTTGAGGAAGATGTACCAGACGCGGCCCGGGTGGCGGTGGGTGACGCGGGAGAAGAAGTTCGACCAGGACAGCGAGCCGCTGTAGGCGTTCGTGACGTTGATCTTGATCTGGGAGACGATCACGAAGAGCGCGGCGGCGGGCAGCGCGAGGCCGCCGAGCCAGGGGCGCAGGGCCTCGATCTGCGGGGCGATCGGTTCCAGGGCGTGCGTCCGGCCGACCGCTTCGAGGGCGACGAAGGCGAGGAAGGCGCCGCCGAGCTGCTTGACGGCGCCGATGATCACCCAGCCGGGTCCGGCGGCGAGCACGGCGAGGTTCCAGCGGCGGCTGTTGGCGGGGGTCTTGGCGGGCATGAACCGCAGGTAGTCGGCCTGCTCCCCGATCTGCGCGATGAGGGAGAGGGCGATGCCGGTCCCGAACCCGAAGCCGACCCACGAGAAGCCGGACCCGGCGCCCTGCGTCCCGCCGAAGTCGGCGAAGGCGCCCCACGCGTCGGGCGCGTGGAAGGCCAGCACCACGAAGGGCAGCACGAGCCCGATCAGCCAGACGGGCTGGGTCCAGGCCTGGACCTTGGCGAGCGCGCCCATGCCCTTGAACACGATCGGGATCACCACGAGGGTGGTGAGGAGGTAGCCGACCTCCAGCGGGAGGCCGACCGCCTGGTGCATGGCCTGGGCCATGATCGAGCCTTCGAGGGCGAAGAAGATGAAGGTGAACGAGGCGTAGATGAGCGAGGTCAGGGTGGACCCGAAGTACCCGAAGCCGGCGCCGCGGGTGACGAGGTCCATGTCCAGGCCGTACGTGGCGCACGCGCGGGCGATCGGGATGCCGGTCAGGAAGATGACCACGGCGGCGGCCAGGATCGCGGCGGCGCCGCTGGTGAAGCCGTAGGCGAAGACGATGGACGCGCCGATGGCGAAGTCGGCGAGGTAGGCGATCCCGCCGAGGGCGGTGCCGGCGACGGTGCCGGGGCCCCAGCGGCGGAAGGAGTGGGGCGCGTATCTGAGGGAGTAGTCCTCCCGGCTCTCGTCGGCGGCGAGCTTGGCGTAGCGGCGGGTCGCTTTCGCGGGGGCGGGGGTGCTGGTGGCGGTGTCCGTCATACCGCCGCAAGGTAGGGCCGTTTCATGACGCCCCGTCACCCGCGGGCGTTGCCCGGGGGTTACACACCCGTCCCCCGGATCACCGCGGGGTTACACCCCCCGAACCCCGTGTCCGCTGTCCGGTGCGGCGCCGCACCGGACCACGGCGGGCTACCGTACGGGCAGGTGGTACGACAGGCGGTACCGGTCCGCCGGGACCACCACGTCCGCCGTCTCCACGGCCCGGCCCGAGGCGTAGTACGTGCGGCCGATCACCAGCACCACGTGGCCCGGGACTCCCCCCAGCAGCTGGATCTCCTCCGCCAGGCCCGGCCGCGCTCCGACCTCCTCGACCACGTTGTCCACGACCACGTCGATCGCCGCCATCCGGTCCACCACCCCCGAGCCGCCCAGCGGGCCCTCCTCGGGGAGCATCACGGGGGTCCGGCCGGTCACGGCGAGCGGCTCCCAGGAGGTGGACAGCATCATCGCCTCCCCCGCGTCGCGGAAGACGTACCGCGTCCGCATCACCCGCTCGCCCGGCTCGATGCCCAGCCGCTTCGCGATCTCCGTCGGCGCGCCCGTCTGCTCGCTGTTCGACTCCCACGTGCCGCGCGCGCCCGCGTCCGCCTGCTCCTGGCGGAACGGCGTCGACGCGCCGCCCGTACGGTAGCCGGAGCGGGCGACCCGCCGCGGGACCGGCTGTTCGCGCACGTACGTACCGGAACCGGACCGGCCCTCGACCAGGCCCTCCGCCATGAGGACCTTGCGCGCCTCCAGCGCCACGGTGTCGGAGACCCCGTACTCCTCGCGGATGCGGGCCTGCGAGGGGAGCCGGGCGTGCGGGGGCAGAGAACCGTCGACGATCTTCTGTCGCAGATCCCCGGCCACGCGCAGATAGGCCGGCTGCTCACCGAAAGTCACTGGCCACTCCCATCAGGTTGACAGACAGCCACACCCTGGCAACCGACGGTTGAAGACCGCAAGCAAGGGCCAGAGTTTCACCCGAAGTGATGAAGCCTGGTCACCCAAACCCGTTACGACGCGTTACCGAAGAAGGCCTGAACGGCCACTCCGGGGCGGCAGTCCGGGGCGGCCACTCCGGGCCGCTACACCGACTCGCGCGACGGCGCCCGCCCGGGGCCCGAGCCGGACTCCGAGTCGTCCGGGTACTCCTCCAGCCACGGCGGGATCCGCGTCGACAGCCCGTACGCTCCGCGCAGCGCCTGCTCGGTCTCGGGCAGCAGCGCCCCCACCGCCAGGTCCCACTGCTTGTCGAAGTCCGACGCCGTCTTCGCCTGCGAGGCGCGCTGCCACGCGACGCGGGCCGCCTCGATCTCCTTCAGCTGCGCCCGGGCGGCCTTGTCCATCCCCGGCAGGGCCGCGTGTCCGCCCACCGTCTCGGCCTCCTCGCCCAGCGCCGAGTACACCTCGCGCGCCCACGCCCGGTGCTCGGCGAGCGCTTCCTCGACCTCCTCGTCGGGCGGCCGGCTCATGACGAACTCGACGGTGTTCGCCGCCCGGAGGAAGGCCGCCTGCTCGGGCTTCAGCATGGCCGCGTCCTGGCGCAGGCTGCCCCTGTGGTCGTCCTCCGTCGTCCCGATCACGCACAGCAGCCGCCGGTCGCCCTGGTCCCAGGACTCGCGCGACGGCGCGAAGTAGAACATCTCGGCATAGGCGGGCAGGGCCCAGGTGTCCATCGCGTACGCGTCCTGCGCCTTCCAGCACTCGTCCTCGAAGGCCAGCTCCGCCTCGGCCGATTCCAGGGGCGCCTTCGGGTCCGTCAGCTTCGACTCGGTGACCTCCCCGTGGTGCACCAGCCCGCAGTCGGTCCGGTACATCAGCGGGTGCTCGTCCATCAGGTCCCCGAGCGGGACGTTGAAGCAGTCCCCCGCCCGCAGGTCGTCGATGTCGGTGAGCTCGCCCTCGACCTCGGTGAGCTCGTTCACCGAGGCCAGCCCGCCGCGGACCGCCGTCACGACCCGCCCCGCCGAGAGGACCACGACACCCGTCATGAGCACCGACACCACCAGGCCCGTGATCGCCAGGGCCTTGCCCCGCTCTCCCTTCCTCGCGATCTGCACGAGGGCCACCACGCCGAAGACGATGCCGAGCGGCGGCAGGCACAGCAGGCCGACGAGGAGTGAGGCGAGCGCGAATCCGTTGAGCCCCGGCGGCTGCTGCCCGTACCCGGGCGGCGGGCCCCATCCCGGCTGCGGTGAGGGCGGGGCCCAGGGGTTGCCCGGTCCGGGGGGCGGTATCGGCGGGGTGCTCACAGGGGCGGACTCCATCACGGCGGCGCGAACGGACGCGCGAATAGTACGCAGCGGGGGCGACCGCCGATGCGGTCGCCCCCGCCCTGTTCACCGCGTGCTCACGCGGTCATCCCGGGTTCCTCAGAACTGGAGCGCCCAGGAGTCGATCTTCCCGGTGTCGATGTTCGCGTTGTCGTTCACCCGGAGCTTCCAGACGCCGTTGGCGACCTCCGAGGAGGCGTTCACGGTGAAGGTCTGGATGATGTTGTCCGCGCTGCCGCCGGCCCGGTTGTGCAGGGTGTAGACGGTGCCGTCGGGGGCGACCAGGTCGACCTTGAGGTCACCGATGTAGGTGTGCTTGATGTCGACCGGGACGCTGAGCGTCGCCGGGGCGTTGCCGGAGACCCCGCTGACGGTGATCGGCGACTCGACCGTCGAGTTGTCGTTGATCGCGTAGTCGGCGGTGTTCTCGAACCGCGGGCCGGGCGGGACGGTGCCGCCCGCGCCGACGTAGAGCAGCCGGTTGGGGGAGCCCGTTCCGGGACCGGTCACCACGTTCGGGGTGGCCGCGTTCACCAGGCCGTCGCGAACCTGGGCCGGGGTGCTCGCCGGGTTCTGCGAGAGGTACAGCGCGGCCGCGCCCACGACGTGCGGCGTGGCCATCGAGGTCCCGGAGATGGTGTTGGTGGCGGTGTCCCCGGTGCCCCACGAGGAGGTGATGGAGGAGCCCGGCGCGAAGATGTCCAGGATGCTGCCGTAGTTGGAGTAGCTGGCCTTCGCGTCGGTGTTGGTCGTGGCGCCGACCGTGATGGCCTCGGCGACGCGCGCCGGGGACTTGGTGGAGGCGTCGGTGGACTCGTTGCCCGCCGCGACGCCGTAGGTGATCCCGGAGGCGATGGAGTTGCGCACGGCGGTGTCGAGCGCGGAGTCGGCGCCGCCGCCGAGGGACATGTTCGCCACGGCCGGCTTGACGGCGTTCCGCGTCACCCAGTCGATGCCGGCGACGACCTGGGCGGTCGTGCCGGAGCCGTTGTTGTCCAGGACCCGGACGCCGACGATCTTGGCCTTCTTCGCCACGCCGTACGTGGTGCCCGCGACGGTGCCGGCGACGTGCGTGCCGTGGCCGTGGCCGTCCTGGGCGGTGTTGTCGTTGTCGATGGCGTCGTAGCCGTAGGAGGCGCGGCCGCCCAGGTCCTGGTGGGTGATGCGGACACCGGTGTCGATGATGTACGCGGTGACGCCCTCGCCCGCCTTGTCGGGGTAGGTGTAGCTCTGGTTCAGCGGGAGCGCGCGCTGGTCGATGCGGTCCAGGCCCCAGGACGGCGGGCTGGGCTGCGTGCCCTGGGCTCCGTCGATGGTGAAGACACGGTTCTGCACGACCGACTTGACCGCCGGGTCCGCGGCGAGCTTCCTGGCCTGACCCTCCGACACCTCGACGGAGTAGCCGTTGAGGGCGGCGCTGTAGGTCCGGTCGATCCGCGCCCCGTACCGCTTGGCGACGGCCTTGCCGCTGTCGGCGGTCGAGCGGGCGGCCGAGTCCTTCAGGGTCACGATGTAGCTGCCGGCCACGGAACCGGGGGCGCCCGCGTTCTCGATGACGCCGAGCGCGCCGCTGTCGGCGGCCGAGGCGGGTAACGCGGCGGCGGCGCCCAGCGCGAGGGCCGCGACGGCGGTCACGCTGAGGCCGGCGAGCTTCCGGCGGGTGTGACGCACGGACATGGGGGGTCCTCCTCGTCGGTGGTGCGTTGCGGGGGGTGGGGCACAGCCTTCGGAGCACGCTCGGAGCATGGTCGGGAGCACGGTCGGAGCACACCGCAAAAAATCCGTTTCAGTCGTGCTCATGACAAAGCATTCGGCCCAACGGGCTGTTGCCTCCGAAAGGTTGACCCACCTCCGCAGCACTCACAAGAGGACTGCGGAGACGTAACATCCGTGCCATACGACTGCCATGAACGAGCAAAGGCGCTCCGCACATGACGCACGCACTGCCCGGTTACGTCTGCCCTGAGGACGGCACCCGCGCCGACGCCCGGACGGCGCCCTGGTGCTGCCCCGCCTGCGACGGACCGTGGGACCTCGACTTCGTACCGGATCCGGCCATCCCGCTGGAACCGGCCTCCGGGCCGAACTCGCTGTGGCGGTACGGGGCCGTGCTGCCACTGCCGGGGGCGTTCTCCGTCTCGCTGGCGGAGGGGCACACTCCACTGGTGCCGCTGGCGGAACGGGTTCACGCCAAACTCGACTTCCTGATGCCGACCCTGTCGTTCAAGGACCGTGGCGCCGTGATGCTCGTGGAACTGGCCCGGCGGCTGGCCCCCGAGCGGGTCGTGGCGGACAGCAGCGGCAACGCGGGGACCTCGGTGGCGGCGTACTGCGCGCGGGCCGGACTGGATTGTGAAGTTTTCGTGCCCGAGGGCACTTCGGAGAAGAAGACGGAGCAGATGCGGGCGCACGGCGCGGCCGTACGGGTGGTCCCGGGCGGCCGGGAGGCCGCCTCGGCGGCGGCGCGGGGCGCCGCGGACCGGCCGGGCGCGTTCTATGCGAGCCACGTCTTCAACCCGTACTTCCTGCACGGCACGAAGACGTACGTGTACGAGATCTGGGAGGAGCTCGGCGGCCGCCTCCCGGACGCGCTGGTCGTCCCCGTCGGCAACGGCACCCTCCTGCTCGGGGCCGCGCTGGCGGTGGAGGAGCTGGCCGCGCGCGGGGTCCGGCCGCCGGCGCTGATCGCGGTCCAGTCGGCGGCGGTGGCCCCGCTGGCGGCGGCGTTCGCGGCGGGTGCGCAGGATGCGGCGCCGGTGCCGCAGCGGCCGACGGCGGCGGAGGGGATCGCGATCCCCGCGCCACCGCGGGCCCGTCAGATCCTGGCGGCGGTCCGCAAGTCCGGGGGCACGTTCCTGACCGTCCCGGACGCCGGTCTCCGCGAGGCGCAGCGGGATCTGGCGCGGCGCGGGCTGTTCGTGGAACCGACGGCGGCGGCGTGCTGGGCTGCCGTCGGCCCGGGCGCTCCGGACGACCCCCTGCGCGGCCGCACGGCGATCGTCCCCCTGTGCGGGGCGGGCGCGAAATCGGGCCCGGCCGCCTGAAACCGCCGCCCCTGGGCTCCGCCCCGGACCCCGCGCCTCAAACGCGGGCGGGCTGAAGACATGCCGCTGCGCGGCTCCTGGGCTCCGCCCAGACCCGCTCCTCAAACGCCGGAGGGGCTGGATTTCCGCTCCTGCCGTCCGCAGAATCCGGCGCCGCCGGGGCGATTCAGCCCCTCCGGCGTTTGAGGAGCGGGGTCCGGGCGGAGCCCCGGCAACGGCGCCGCACGTAGCTGTCGGAAAACCGCGAGCCTCCCGGCGGCCCGCGTGATGGGGTGGGGGCATGACCACCACGCACCCCGAACTCACCGCCAAGGCAACCGCGTTCGCGGCCCTGCACACCCCCGCCTCCCCCCTCGCCCTCGCCAACGCCTGGGACGTCGCCTCCGCCCGCGTCGTAGAGGCCGCCGGCGCGCCCGCCGTCGCCACCACCAGCGCCGGTGTCGCCTGGTCGCTCGGCTCCCCCGACGGTGACGCCCTGGCCCGCGACCGGGCCGTCGACCTGGTCGCCCGCGTGGCCGCAGCCGTCTCCGTGCCCGTCACCGCCGACATCGAGGGCGGCTTCGGCGCCGATGCCGCCGGCGTGGCCGAGACCGTCGCCGGGGTCCTCGCCGCCGGCGCGGTCGGCATCAACATCGAGGACGGCCACCGCGCCCCCGCCGAGCACGCGGAGCGCCTCGCCGCGGCCCGGTCCGCCGCCGACGCCGCCGGGGTCCCGCTCTACGTCAACGCCCGCATCGACACGTACCTCTTCGGCCTCGGCGACCCGGCGACCCGGCTCGACGAGACCCTCGCCCGCGCCGCCGCCTACCTCCGCGCCGGAGCCACCGGCATCTTCGTGCCCGGCGTCACCGACCCGGCCACCGTGGCCGAGCTCGCGAAGGGCATCGACGCCCCGCTGAACGTCCTCGCCGGCCCCGGCGCCCCCGCCGTCGCCGAGTTCGGCGCCCTCGGCGTCTCCCGCGTGAGCCTCGGCTCCTGGGTCGCGGAGGCCGCGTACGCCGTGGTCCGGCGCGCCACCGAGGAGCTGCTCTCCGGCGGCACCTACGGGGGGCTCGCGCAGGCGCTGCCGTACGGCGAGCTGAACGCCCTGCTCAAGGGCTGAGGCGGGCCGGGGCGGCCGGCCCCACGACCATAGGATCTGATCATGCGCACATCAGCTCCGGCGAAGGAGGCCCGGCCGGACAGGGCCCCGGCCCCGGCAGCGGCCGTCTGGACCGCCCTCGTCCTCGTGTACCTGCTGTGGGGTTCCACCTACCTCGGTATCCGGGTCGTCGTCGAGACCATGCCGCCCTTCCTCTCCGCCGGAGCCCGCTTCATCACCGCCGGCCTGGTCCTGACCGCCGCCGTCGCGTGGCGGTACGGCCCCGGCGCGCTCAGGGCCACCCGGGCCCAGACCGGCTCGGCCGTCCTGGTCGGCCTGCTGCTCATCCTCGGCGGGAACGGCCTGGTCGTGCTCGCCGAGACCTCCGTGCCCTCCGGGCTGGCCGCCCTGCTGGTCGCGGCGGTGCCGATGTGGGTGGTGGTGCTGCGGGCGGGCACCGGGGACCGGCCCCCGCCGCGCACGCTGGGCGGGGTCCTGGTGGGGCTGGTGGGGCTCGCGGTCCTGACGAGCCCGGGCATCGGCGGTGCCGTGCGGCTGTCGGGGGTGCTGCTGGTGGTGGCGGGCTCGGTGCTGTGGTCGCTCGGCTCGTTCTCGGCGTCGAAGCTGCCCCTGCCGGGCAACCCGTTCACCGGCAGCGCCTACCAGATGCTCGCGGGCGGGACCGGCGGCGTGGTCGTCGGCCTGCTGCGCGGCGAGCACCACGGTCTGGACCCGGCGGCGTACTCCACCGCCTCCTGGCTGGCCCTCGGCTACCTGGTCGCCTTCGGCTCCCTCGTCGGCTTCACGGCGTACGTGTGGCTGCTCCAGGCGGCGCCGCTGTCGCTCGTGTCCACGTACGCCTACGTCAATCCGGTGGTCGCCGTCGCTCTCGGCTGGCTGGTCCTCGACGAGGCCCTGACCTGGCCGATCCTGGTGGGCGGCGCGGTCGTCGTGGCGGCGGTCGGCGTGATCGTGAGTACGGAGCGCAGGAAGTAGCCGGGGGCGGGCGGCCGGCTCAGCTCCGGGCCGCCCGCTCGTACAGGGCCTTGGCGCGCTCGTCGAACAGCGCCGCCGTGGAGTCCACGTCCGTGTCCCCGCCGCTCAGTACGCCGATCAGCCGGCCCGGGCGGCCCGGACCGCCGCGGTCGGCGATCCAGGGGCTGCCGCTGGTGCCCGTCCAGAAGCCCGCGCAGCTCATGTAGAGCATGTCGGGGTCGTTGTCGTCGTGCCGGGTCTGCGTGGTGCAGGAGACGGGCCGGTTCTTCGGGTTGTGCTCGGACTCCGGGTAGCCGACGACGGTCACGTCCCGTTCGTACCCCGAGGTCCATTCGGGTTTCGGGGCCTCCGCCGCCCCGCCCACGGCCTGCTGCACGCTGCGCCCGTCCTCGTCCGGGGCGAGGGTGAGGAAGGCGAAGTCGGCGGTCTCCTCGCCCCATTTCGTCCAGCGGTCGTCGACGTGGATCGAGCGGACCTTCCACACCCCCAGGGGCTGGGTGCCGGCGCCCTCGCCGGAAAAGGCCGGGGCGAAGGCGAGCTCGCCGATGGCCAGGCCGTCGTGGGCGACCTCGCCCGGCTGCCCGGCCTCGCCGGCCGGGGCGACGCAGTGCGCGGCCGTCGCGACGACGTTGCCCTTCGGGCTGTCGACGACGCTCGCGGTGCACCAGTGCTCGCCGCCCGCCATGAGCACGCCGACGGTGGGGAAGGGGAGCACAGGCCGGTCGCCGGGCGCGGTGAGGAACGCGACGGCGCACACCGCTGCGATCCCCGCCACGGCGGCCACGGAGGCCCCCCTGACCGCATGGCTCATCGCACGGCGGGGTCGGGGGTCGGTGCGGACATCACCTTGCTGATCCACTCCAGCGCGCCCTCCCTCATGCCGCGGACGTAGGACTTCCCGTTGTGCTCACCATCCTGGATCACCTGGAGCGTGGTGTGCACGGGACCCTTGCCGTAGTCCTGCATGAACTTCTCGGCCTTCTCGCGGCCTGTCTCCGCGGTGCCGATCTGGAAGTTGATGTAGACGTCCGGGCCGCCCGCCCTGATCAGCTTCTCGGCGAGCTTCTCCGGGTTGTCCTGGTCCATGGCCTGCGTGTTCCCGTTCCACAGCGGGGAATCGGGGACGATGTCGACGCCGCTCGCGATGGCCGCCTTGAAGCGGTCGGGGTACTTCAGGACGTGCTTGAAGGCGCCGAACCCGCCCGCCGAGGATCCCATGAAGGCCCAGCCGTCGCGGGAGGTGAAGGTCCGGAAATTGGCCTTCGTGAAATCCGGGACGTCTTCGACCATCCAGGTGCCCATCTTGGGCTGGCCGGGGATGTCGGAGGCGTCGAAGTGGTGCTTGGTGTCGGCGTTGTGCACCGGCATGATCAGGATGAAGGGCAGGCTCTTGCCGGCCTTCGCCCCGTCGCTGACGGCCTTCTGCAGACCGAGTCCGGGGCCCGTGCCCCAGTAGTTCGTCGGGTAGCCGCGGCCGCCGGGCAGGGAGATCAGCACCGGGAAGGCACTCTTGGCGTACTTCGGCTCGTCGTACTCCTTGGGCACCCACACCCACACGTCACCCGTGAACCCGGACTTCGCGCCGGTGAGGGTGGTCTTGCCGATCTGGGTGCCGTCCGGCAGCCGGCTGGTACGGGTGAACTGGGCCTTCGGCCCGGTCGGCATCCGCACCCCCGGCGGCACGTCGGACACCGCGGCCGCGGTGGAGGTCTTCTGCACCTTCCCGAAGGACACCGGTTCCCCTATGTCCGAGAAGAGGCCGTACTTGTACGCCGCCGCTCCGCCGCCGGCGGCCAGGACGAACGCGAGCCCGCCTCCGATCAGAAGCAGGCGCAGGCGCTTGGGGCGACGGCCGCCCTTGGTCGTGGGGCCGCCGTCGCCTTGCTGGTCATACTGCACGGAATTTGTCCCGTTCCCTCTCCGGCGCTCACCTCGGAGCGCGGGTCGGACCGTTCGGTCCCCCTTACACCCCTGTCAGAGGTATGAACGACGGGAGGGGTTGCCTGGGACGGGCGGGACGTGTCGAGCACCACCCGATGGTGGTCGGGCGTTCGACCGGTCGGCCGGGGGCTCTCCCGGGAGCTCTCCCGGCACGGCCGGGAGCACGGCCGGGAGACGGGCCGGAAGCCCGGCCGGGAGCGCGACCGGGAGCGCGGCCGGGAGCCCGGTCAGCCGGCCGCGGGCTTGGGGCCCTTCAGCACCTTGCTGATCCACTCCAGGGAGCCTTCCTTCATGCCCCGGACGTAGTGCCAGCCGTTGTGCTCGCCGTTCTGGATGTCGCGGATGGTCGTCCTGACCGGGCCCTTGCCGTAGGTCTGGACGAACTTCGTCATCCGCTCCTTCCCGCTCTCCTTCGTGCCGATCTGGAAGTTGATGTAGACCTCGGGGCCGTTGGCGTCGATCAGCTTCTTGGCGAGGACCTCGGGGTTGTTCGCGTCCATCTCCGCCTGGTGGCCCTTCCACAGCGGGGAGTCCGGGACGATCTCACCGCCGCTCGCGATCACGGCCTTGAACTTGTCCGGGTGCTGCAGGAGCGTCTTCATGCCGACGAAGGCGCCGGAGGAGGAGCCCATGAAGGCCCAGCCGTCGCGGGACTTGTACGTACGGAAGTTGGCGCGGGTGAAGTCCGGGACGTCCTCGGCGATCCAGGTGCCCATCTTGGGCTGGCCGGGGATGTCGGCGCCGTCGTAGTAGTACTTGCTGTCCGGGTTGAGCACCGGCATGATCACGATGAAGGGCAGGCTGGTCCCCGCCTGGACGCCCTCGGTGATGGCCTTCTGGAGGCCGAGGCTGCGGTCGGCCCAGTAGTTGTTCGGGAAGCCGTTGCCGCCGGGGAGCGCGATGAGCACCGGGAAGGCGCTCTTGGCGTACTTCGGGTCGTCGTACTCCTTGGGCGCCCACACCCACACGTCGCCCTCGAAGCCGGACTTCGCGCCCGCCAGGCGGGTCTTGGCGATGACCGTGCCGTCGTCGAGCTTGGTGGTCTGCTTGAAGTCGGACTTCGGGCCGCTGGGCATCTGCACGTCGGGGTCGCCGGTGGGCGTGGGCGTGGGCGAGGCCGGGACGGAAGCCGCCGGGGCGCCCGGGGTCTTCTTCTCCGCGCCGGCCGCGGGCTGCTTGCCGAAGGTCACCGCGTCGCCGTTGCCGGAGAACCAGTCGAGCTTCCAGGCGGCGAAGCCACCGCCGCCCAGGAGGAGGGCGAGGGCGACGACCACGCCGATCCATATTCGGCGCCGGGACCTCCGGGGCTGCGGCGGCTGCGGCGGCTGCGGGTACTGCGGCTCCTCGGCCTCGTAGGGCCGGGGCGGGGCCGGGGGCTGCGGGTGCTGGTGCACGTACTTCGCTCCGAACGGTCGTGGCTGCCCCACGGGCAGAAGGGCTGGCTTCTTTTCCTGATGCGCGAATCCCCCGTGCAGTTCCAAATCCCGGCAAAAACGAGCCGGGAATCTTGGGTGAACGCCAGGGTCGGCCGCCGGCGCCGACCGCCGGCGGGCCGTCAGCGCTGTTGGTCGAGGACCTCGGCACACCGTCCCAGCAGGGCGACGAGCTGCTCCCGCTCCTCCGCGCTGAACGCCGCGGCCAGCGCCCGCTCCACCCGCACCGCGCCGGAGTCGGCCTGCTCCATCACCGCACGGCCCTCCTGGGTGAGGCGGGTCTCCAGGACGTTGCGGTGGAGCTCGTGCGGGGTCCGCTCGATGAGCCCGCGCTCCTGGAGGTTCTTCAGGACGGTGTTCATGGTCGGCGGCGTCACCCCGCACAGCCGGGCGAGCGCGGCGGCGGAGACACCGGGCTTCTCGGCCAGCCAGAGCAGTGCGGCGTACTGCGGAACCGTTACTGCGGCCGGCTTGACCGCGGCGTTCTTCGCCGCGAGGAGCGCCTGCTCGGCGCGCTTGATGTGCGCGCCGATGCGCTCGTCGGGGGCCATGGAGGTCATTCCCGCATCCTACGGCCCTTGCATGCATTAGAGCTCTAACATAGATTCGCTTGCACCTGACAAGTAGAGAACATCGGGGGATACGTGATGAAACTCCTGCCCGCCGCCGCCCTGACCACCGCCCTGTCCCTGGCCTGCCTGGGAGCGGCCCCGGCCTCCGCGCTCCCCTCGCCGGCCGGCGCCCGGATATCCACCGCCTTCTCGATACCCGGTGCGAAGGTCTATCCCGAGGGCATCGCCACCGACGCCCGTACGCACACCGTCTACGTGGGCTCGTACGCGGACGGCACGGTCTACCGGGCCCGTCCCGGCCGCACCGAGGCGGAGGTGTTCCTGCCCTCCGGGACCGACGGCCGCCGCACGGCGAACGGCCTGCGGGTCGACGCCCGGGGGCGGCTCTGGGTGACCGACTCCACGGCCGGGGTCTCGGTCTACGACACCGCGACGGGCTCCCGGCTGGCCCACTTCGAGGTGGCGGGCAGCGGCCCCCGCTTCGTCAACGACCTGACGGTCACCCCGGACGGCACCGCGTACCTCACCGACAGCGTCCGCGGGGTGATCTACCGCGTGACCCCGCAGCAGCTGGCCGCCGGCAGCGGCCCCCTCACCGAGGCGTACGACCTGTCCCCGGCCCTGCGCCCCCGCCCGGCGGGCGGCTTCAGCCTCAACGGGATCGTCTCGGACCGCGCCGGGCGCTACCTGCTCGCCGTGGACATGCCGGAGGGGGACCTGTACCGCGTGGACCTCGCCTCCGGGGCCGTGCGCCGCGTCGACCTCGGCGGCCGGGACATGAAGGCCGCCGACGGCCTCGACCTCTCCCCCGACGGCACCCTGCGGGTGGCGCACAACACCACCAACACCCTGACCCGCTGGCGGCTCACCGCGGACGGCACGAGGGCCCGCCTGATCCGCACGGTCACCGACCCGTCCCTGCAGATCCCGACGACCCTGTCGCACACCCCGGGCCGCACCCTGGTGGTCCGCTCCCAGTTCGACAAGGGCGGCCCGATGACCCCGAGCACGGGCACTCCGACCACCTTCACGGTGGCCTCGGTGCGCGGCCTCTGACGGGGGCGCCGGGGACACGGCGAAGGGTCCGGCCCCTGGAGGAGCCGGACCCTTCGGACCGGTGCGCCGGTGTTCAGGCGCTCACGCGCTCACGCGCTCACGGACTGCACCGTCTCCCGCGGCTGCGGCTGCGGCCGCGGCCGCAGGATCAGCGAGGTGGGGTGCGGCCGGGTCGGGGGCGGGCCGTCAGATGAGCGTGTGCAGGCGGCCGACCGGGCGTCCGCCGCCCCACAGCCGGGGGCCCGTCAGGTGCTCCACGGCCCGCTCGGCCGATGCGGGCACCGGCAGCCGGCCGAGCTTGGTGAACGCGGTGAGCGCCACCGGCATCGAGGCCCGGACCGCGCCGTCGTCGATCTTCACGGCCACGGCACCGGCTCCCGGTGCGGCCAGCAGGTGCAGGCCCTCGGCCCCGAACTTCGACATCAGCCCCGGAAGGGCTGCCATCGCCCGCGCGTCGGTCTGGCCGGTGCCCTCGACCAGCCGCGGGTGGGCGCGCATCGCGTCGGCGACCGCCCGCTCCTCGGTGCCCTCGGCGGCCTCGACCAGGCGGGAGGAGGCGCGTGCCAGGCCGGTCAGGCTGACCGCGAAGATCGGCACGCCGCATCCGTCGGTGCCGGTCGCCGCGATCGGCTCGCCGGCCAGCTCCTCGATCACCGAGGCGGCCAGCTTCTGCAGGGGGTGGTCGAGCTCCCGGTAGGTCGCCGTGTCCCAGCCGTTCGCGACGCACGTCGCGAGCATCGCCGAGTGCTTGCCCGAGCAGGTCATGTACGTGCGCCGCGCCGTGCCGCCGGCGGCGACGACCGCGTTGCGGGAGGCCGGGTCGGCGGGCAGGTCGGACGGGCACTGGAGGGCGTCGTCGCCCAGGCCGGCGGCCGACAGGATCGCCTCGACCCGCTCGACGTGCATCGGCTCGCCCCGGTGGCTGGCCGAGGCGATCGCCAGCTCGGCGGCGCCGGCGGGCCGCCACCCGGCCCGCAGCATCGCGACGGCCAGGACCGGCTTGATGGCCGAGCGCGGGAAGACGGGGGAGACGACGTCGCCGACCGACGCGATCAGTGCGCCCGCGGGGTCGACCACCGCGACGGAGCCGCGGTGGAAGCTCTCGGTGAAACCGGAGCGGACGGTCTCGGCGACGTTGTCACCGCCGCGGTAGACGGAGGGTTCAGGACTCACTGCGGGCACTCCTTGCGAGGGTGTGAACGAGCGACGCCACGCAGGCGCCGTCATACGAGCAGTCGCAACCGGACCGATTGACGTGGACGACGCCCTGCAGACCGGCGCTGCGGGCGCCCAGGACGTCGGTGGCGACCTCGTCACCGATGTGCACGACCCGCGCCGCGGGCACGCCGAGCGCCGCGGCCGACTCCAGGAGCCGGACGGCGTCGGGGTACGGGCTCACCGAGTCCGGGACGGCCGCGCGGCGCAGGGCGACGAGGCCGCCCAGCTCGGATGCGGAGAGGTGGCGGCCGCGGCGGACGTCGAAGAACCGGCCGTAGCTCAATTCGCCTTCTTGACGACCGGCTTGTCCCAGGCGGAAGGCGCGTTGTGGAACCGGGGACCGAACCGGCTCGACGCGCGCAGGCGCCGGTAGAGCGAGATCGGGATGAAGAACGTGACGAATACCGCGGATGCTGCGAAACGCATGGAAGTCAGTCCTTTTCAGTCGAGCGGGATCTCGTCGCGCCAGTCGCCGGCTTCGGTGAAGGGCGGCTGGTCGTCCTTGCGCAGCACGTGGCTGCCCAGGACGAGCACGTCCATCCCGGTGCGCATGAAGCAGCGGTAGGCGTCCTCGGGGGTGTGGACGATGGGTTCGCCGCGCACGTTGAACGAGGTGTTCACCAGGACCGGACAGCCGGTCGCCTCCTTGAAGGCGCGCAGGAGCCGGGCGTACGGCTCGTTGTCGTGGTCGGTGACGGTCTGGACCCGCGCCGAGAGGTCCACGTGGGTGACGGCCGGGAGCTCCGAACGGGTTTCGTTGATGCTGCCCAGGCCACGGCTGGGCCCGCCGGGCCGCAGCGCGGCCTCGGACTTGATCCGGTCCGCGATCTCGGCGACCACCAGCATGTACGGGCTGTCGCCGACGAGACCGAAGTAGTCCCGGGCGTCCTCCGCGAGCACGGCGGGTGCGAACGGCCGGAACGACTCGCGGAACTTGATCTTGAGGTTCATCCGCTTCTGCATGTCCCGGTCGCGCGGATCGCCGATGATCGACCGTGCGCCGAGCGCGCGCGGACCGAACTCCATGCGTCCCTGGAACCAGCCGACCACGGCGCCCCCGGCCAGGTGGGAGGCGACCTCGTCGTACAGCTTGTCCCGCGTGTACGTCTGGAAGACGTATCCGTTGGCGGTGAGGAACTCCTCGACCTCGGCATCGGAGAAGCCCGGCCCCAGCAGCGCGCCGGACATGCCGTCGGTGCCCGCGGCGAGGTGCGGCCGGCCGTGCACGCCGACCGAGTGGTCGAGCGCCGCACCCAGGGCGCATCCCGCGTCACCGGCCGCCGGCTGGATCCACATCTCGTCGACGATGCCGGAGCGGCTCAGTACACCGTTGGCGACGCAGTTCAGGGCGACGCCGCCCGCCATGACGATCTTCCGCTCGCCGGTCTGCTCCACCGCCGCACGGGCCAGCCCGAGCACGATCTCCTCGGTGACCACCTGGACCGAGGCGGCCAGGTCGCAGTGCCGCTGCTCCAGCTCGCTCTCCGCGTCCCGGATCGGGGCGCCGAAGAGCTTCTCGAAGGCGCGCCCCACCATGCGCGAACCCTGGTGGAACTCGAAGTACCTCATGTTCAGCGTGAACGACCCGTCGGGCCGGATGTTCACCAGCTCGCGGCGGATGACGTCCGCGTACCGCGGCTCCCCGTAGGGCGCCAGACCCATCAGCTTGTATTCGCCGGAGTCGACCTTGAAACCGCAGTAGTAGGTGAACGCCGAGTACAGCATGCCCACGGAGTGCGGGTAGGAGACCGAGTTCACCAGCTCCAGGGAGTTGCCGCGACCGTGCCAGATCGTGGTGGTCTGCCACTCGCCCACGCCGTCGATGGTGAGCACGGCCGCGTTCTCGAACGGCGAGGGGAAGAACGCCGACGCCGCGTGCGAGCGGTGGTGCTGCGAGCCGACCGTCTTCGGGGCCGTACCGCGCCCCATGGCGTGGAGTTCGGCGTCCACCCGCTGCAGGGCGTCGCGCTTCCACCTCAGCCACTCGGGCACCACGGCCGAGAACGGCCGCAGTCCGCGCGGTCCGGCGCTGGCGAACGACGACAGCACGCGCCCGAACTTCAGCTGCGGGTCCTCGTAGTACACGACGGCATTGAGGTCCGCGAGGGAGATCCCGGCGTGGTCGAGGCAGTACGCGATCGCGTCGGTCGGGAACGCCGGGTCGTGCCGGACTCGGCTGAATCGTTCCTGTTGTGCAGCGGCCACCACGACGCCGTCGCGGACCAGGGCGGCCGCGCTGTCGTGATAGTAGGCCGATATGCCGAGCGTGTAGACGGACATCAGGACACCCCCACCGGTGTGTGGTGGAACAGCGACCGGCCTTGCGATCGGGATTTCCACGGCGTTGTCAGGAAGCGGTAGCCGATCAGATCGGCGATTTTGGACGGCACCGGGGCCAGGGACTCGTAGCCGATCCGCACCCGCTGCCATTCGGCGGCTGACTCCTCGGGACTCGACAGCTTCGCCACGGTGCGCATGTGCGTGTCGATCGCGTCCGCGGCCCAGGCCGAGTGGCCGGTGGACACGTTGTCGATCGTGTTGTGCAGGTCGACGAAATGGGTGGAGAAGCCGTAGTGCTTCAGGAACGTCCGCGCGGTGCGGTAGCTGCCGCCGACGCCCGAGAGTTCCATCGCCAGGTTCATGCCAAGGATCTCCGGCAGGAACGTGTGCGGCAGCTTGCCCAGGCACAGCCAGTAGACCGGCCTCTCGAGCGATTCCTCCCGGAACCGGGTGTCGTAGGCGAACTCCCGGCTGCCGGTCGGCGCCAGCTCGATGCCCATTTCGCGCAGCACGTCGCGGTAGATCTTGGGATGGTTGATCTCGATGTCGCCGTTGCCCAGCTCGTCCCAGTAGGTTTCGAACAGGGGGAAGCCGAACCGAGTGGTGGCGAGCCCCGCGTCGGTGAATCCCTGCAGCCAGGAACCGTCGATCAGCGTCAGCGGCGCCAGTTGCAGCGTCGAATCGACGACCGCCTCACGGCTGGGCAGCTCGTTCGACCTGCCGGCCTCGAACTCGACGCCGTGCTTGTCGTGCTTGTCCAGCAGCCAGGGCCGCAGTCCGGCGGGCGTCCACTTCTCGGGCAGCGACCGGTCCGTAAGCCCCACCGACAGCTTCGCCCTGGCCAGCCGGCGCTTCACGTACCGGATGGCGAACCTGCGGGTGGCCGGAGCCAGCGCACGGCCCTGCAGGACGTAGTACGCCTCGCGGATGTCGCCGGGCTCGATCCCGTCCTCGGCGGTTCCGGCCGCTTCGAGCGCCGCGAGGTCCAGCGCCTTCGGGGCAGGGGCGGCCGGCGGCGGTGCGGGCCGCGGCTCCGGGTCGGCGAGCGAGTCGATCCACTTCGAGATGACCTCGACGTCGTCGGGCGAGAAGACCCGGAACATCGGGCCCTTCGGACCGATCAGCCCGTTGACCAGGGAGCTGCTCTCCGCGTTGCCCGGCTTGACCATGCGGGTCGCGGCCAGCTCCTCCAACAGCGGGGCGGGGTCGGTCTTCGCACGATCGAGCAGGTCGGAGAGGGTTCCGTCGCCCATCGCGAAACCCTGGTGGTAGACGGCCCCTTCGCGGGCCCGCTCCCGGATGAGCTGCTCCATCGCCCGCCGCGGGTCCAGCGCGGCCGCGGCCTCGTCGAGCAGCAGCCCGTTCCACGACCGCAGGGCGCCCAGCATCCAGGCCGCGCCGAGCTCGACCCGGCGGCGCGCGTCCGCTCCCGTCCCGGCGAACCGCTTCGCGACGGTGCGGGAGACCTCCAGCGGCTCCGCGATGTCGGTCGCGCCGGTGGAGCGCGCGAGGTCCAGGCGCGCCCACTCGCTGCGCCCACCCGCGCCCGACCGCAGCGCCTGCCAGCAGGGCAGCATGCCGGCCGTGCGCATCACCACGTCGATGCCGGCGATCAGCGGCGCGAACGCGTCACTGCGCCTGGACAGCGCGAACAGCGCCGCGGGCAGCGCGAACATGTGGTCCCGGATCGGACGCTCGGCGGCCAGTTCGACCGCGTCCACGGCCAGTTCGGCCCGGCCGTGGTGCTTCGCGAGCATCTTGAACTCGTCGTACCGGGACGACCGCGGGTCGCCGACGCCGATGTCGTCGGCGAACAGGGCCAGGATCCGTAGGTGGACCTCGTCCTCGAAGACGCCCGGTGCGCTCATGCCCTGCAGCCACGCCCCGAGCGTCGAGGCGAGCGGGGCGGACTGCCGCAGGAGCGCGTGCGCCAGGGCTTCCGGGGAGCCGGCGCGGTCTGCGGCAGCGGTCAACTCCTGGTAGACGCCGGACTGTTCGTCCGACCACGACCGTACGCCGTCGAGGGTGACGGACAGGTCCGGAGGGGTGGCCCGAGGGTCGACGGACGCGACCTCGGCCATGAGTGTGCGAATCGTGGTGGCGCCCAGGAACAACTCCGGGTCGGCACACCGGCGGTACGTCTCACGCCACATTGAATGCCCTCTTGCTCTTCGGCCGCCCCCTAGAACATCGGGTAGATCGACGCGTCCGTCTTCTTGGGCTTCTTGCGCCCGAAGATCCGCTTGAACAGAGACTTGATGAACGACATTGCGATACCCCCTGTTGAACGCTGTTGGATGTGTTCAAGAAGTTGCGGGCGACGAGGTCGTGGCCGACGTCGGCGGATTGGGCCACGCCGGGGGCTGAAGTTGACGAAGTCGATGCCCAACTCCTCCGCCCGCCCCCTGCTCCATCTTCGCCGCGTACTCGATGTTCACGTCCCTGCTCAGGATGCCCTGTACATCGCGACGAAACCGCCCACGCGTTCGAACTCGTCGAAGATCGGCTCCCCCTCGCGGCTGCCCTTGCCCCGTACCCAGCCGGCGAGAGGTCGGAGCATGGGCGGCCCCACGGCCAAGGCGGTGGGCCGGCACCTGCGCTGCCACGGCTACCCGACCTGGGAGGCGGGCACTCGACGCCATCAAAGCGCCGATCCAGCACGGTGACGACGAAGGGGTCGGACTCGACAGAGCCCAACCCCTTCTGAACTGCATGTTTGCCACGTCAGCGACGTGGTGTTGTTTCATCCGCTCAGACGTTGAAGCGGAACGCACACGACAGCGCTCCCACCTGCGGAAACGCGGTTTTGTGCGGCTCAAGTAAGCACAGAATCAGCACGGCAGAATAAGGTCGACGCTCCCGCCCCGCGACCGAGCCGACGGATCAGAGCTTCAGTAACGCGGCATGTTCGGGATCGCCTTCTCCGCGAGCTCGATGAGCGCCTCCACCTTCGCCACGTCGCCCGCGACCTCCTCCGGCGTCACAGCGGGGGCCTCCGACGACCGGTACTCGACTTCGTTGCGCCGGGCTCGCATGCGGTTGAAGGGACGCAGCATGGACCCGAGCGGCGGGTCGAGCTGCGCCCGCACGGCCTCGTAGATGACGGTATGGCCACCACGACTGGTCGCACGCAGCCCCTGGTTCTGCAGTACCGCGGCCAGCGCCCTGCGCGCGGCGTCATAGGCCAGCGTGTAGGCACCCTCCGGGTCCGTGTCCGCCAACTGCCGCGCGGAGCCGACATGGGTACGCGCCCGGACCAGCTCCGCTTCGGCGGCCTCCCGAGAAGCGGGGACTCGTTCGAGTCCACCACTGGCGATGAGCGCGTCAACCGTCGACCGCCCTTGATCCCAGCGCGTCATTGCGCCTCCAAGTCAAGGTTCAGCTGCACCAGCGGACGTTCGCGAACGCTGGTGAGGAACGGATCGTCCGTGGGGGCCTCCCACGCCTCGACGGAGACCCGATGAATGTTGACCTCACGACGCAAGCGCCGTGACGCCTCCTCGGCCAGGTCGAAGAGCGCGTCGGCATCGGGGGCACCCACGACGAGGACATCCACATCAGCAGGCGGCAGCCCCGGCTCACCGTTGTACCGGGCGGCCCACGAGCCATGGATATAGGCGCGCTCCACGCCTTCGAGTCCGGCGAGCGCATCGGTGAGCACGGGCACGGGGCCGAAGGAGACGGACATGAGCTCGCTCAGCGGACGGTACAGCGGAGTGTCCGTCCGGGCCTTGACGAGGCGACTGCGCCCCACTCGCCGATCGGCCAGGATGCCACCGCCGGTCAACCGGTCAACCTCCCGCAGCACAGCAGTGGGCGTCACACCGACCTCGGCCGCGAGCTCAGTGATGCTGTACTCGCGGTCCGGATGCAGGAGCACCAGGGCGAGGAGCTCGCCTTGCATGCGAGACCGGAGGATGGGGAGCAGACTCGGTGACACTTTCATTGGACGCAGGATATCAAGCGTTCAATGAAAGTAACAGTCGGCACCCAGGCGCTCACGCATACCCACGAATACTGCCGTGAGGCGCCTCCAGGTCAGCACCAAGTCAACTTGGGAATGCGAAAGGGGTCGGACTCGCCAGAGTCCGACCCCTTCCGGCCTGCACATTTGACTGATTACGTCACGTGCAGCAATGAAGCGACTACACGTTGAAGCGGAACTCCACCACGTCGCCGTCCTGCATGACGTAGTCCTTGCCCTCCATGCGGGCCTTGCCCTTCGAGCGGGCCTCCGCGACCGAGCCGCATTCGACCAGGTCCGCGAAGGAGATGACCTCCGCCTTGATGAAGCCGCGCTGGAAGTCGGTGTGGATGACGCCCGCCGCCTCCGGGGCGGTGGCGCCCTTCTTGATGGTCCAGGCGCGGGTTTCCTTCGGGCCTGCCGTCAGGTACGTCTGGAGGCCCAGCGTGGCGAAGCCGACGCGGCCGAGGGTGGCCATGCCCGGCTCGTCCTGGCCGACCGACTGGAGGAGCTCCAGCGCCTCGTCGTCCTCCAGCTCGATGAGCTCCTGCTCCAGCTTCGCGTTCAGGAAGATCGCCTCGGCCGGGGCGACCAGGGCGCGCTGCTCGTCCTTGAAGGCCTCGTCCGTCAGCTCGTCCTCGTCCACGTTGAAGACGTAGAGGAAGGGCTTCGTGGTGAGGAGGTGCAGCTCGTGCAGGAGGTCACCCTGCTCCGTGCCCTTGGTGATGCCCTTCGAGAAGAGCGTGTCGCCCGCTTCGAGGATCTTCTTGGCCTCGACGACGGCCGCGAGGACCGCGACCTTCTCCTTCTGGAGGCGGGACTCCTTCGTCAGGCGCGGCTCGGCCTTCTCGATGGACTGGAGGTCGGCGAGGATCAGCTCGGTGTTGATCGTCTCGATGTCGTCCTTGGGCGAGACCTTGCCGTCGACGTGGACGACGTTCTCGTCCTTGAAGGCGCGGATGACCTGGCAGATCGCGTCCGACTCGCGGATGTTCGCGAGGAACTTGTTGCCGAGGCCCTCGCCCTCCGAGGCGCCGCGCACGATGCCCGCGATGTCGACGAAGTCGACCGTGGCAGGCAGGATGCGCTGGGAGCCGAAGATGCCGGCCAGGACGGCCAGGCGGGAGTCGGGGACGCCGACGACGCCGACGTTCGGCTCGATGGTGGCGAACGGGTAGTTGGCCGCCAGCACGTCGTTCTTGGTCAGGGCGTTGAACAGGGTCGACTTGCCGACATTCGGCAGACCGACGATTCCGATCGTGAGCGACACGTTGGCGACTTCCCGTAGCTGGAGGGGGCGGCGGCCCGGGTGCGGGCCACCGGACAGTTTACTTTCCGATGAGTGGCGGTGGATGTACGCGTGTCCAGGACCGGATCCGGCGGCTCCCGCGCCTAGTTTTGTGGGGTGGAGCAATACAGGACGCGACCGGTCCCTCACCCCCAGCGAGTACCGAGGCCGCCGAGGCCCCAGCGGCCCGCGCGGCCCCCGGCCCAGCGCACGCGCCCGACGGCCTCCGCCGCGAGCGTCGCGCGGCGGCTGCCGCGGCCGCGGCTGACGGGGCTCGGCGGCGGGCTGTTCGCGTGCGCCGCCATGGTGCTGGTGGCCGGCTTCGCCTGGCTGCTGTTCGACTCGTCGCTGTTCGTCTACGGGCTGCTGTTCCCGCCCGTCGCCGCGGCCACCGCCCTGTGGGTGCGGCCCGCCGACCTGATCACCGCGCCGATCTCCGCCCCCATCGCCTTCGCCGCCGGAGTCTGGCCCGTGGCGGGCGGCTCCGGCGGCTTCGGCGGGCAGCTGATGGGGCTGGTGTCCGCGCTGTCCCTGCACGCCGGGTGGCTGTACGCGGGGACGCTGGTCGCCGCCCTGATCGCCGTCGTACGGAAGGCCGTGCTGATCGGGCGGCGCAGGGTTCCCCGACGGGTCGGCTAGGCGGTGTTTCCGAACTAGCCGGACGCGCCGGCGGCCGCCTTCGCCGCCATCGCCGCGCCCACGATGCCCGCGTTGTTCTGGAGCTTGGCGGGGACGATCTCCGCGCGGATGCCCTCGATCAGCGGCAGGAACTTCTCCGGCTTGCGGCTGACCCCGCCGCCGATGATGAAGAGGTCCGGGGAGAACAGCATCTCCACGTGGGCCAGGTATTTCTGGAGGCGGTGCGCCCAGCGCTCCCAGGTCAGGTCACCGTCCTCCTTGGCCTTCACCGACGCCCGCGTCTCCGCGTCGTGGCCCTTGAGCTCCAGGTGGCCGAGTTCCGAGTTCGGTACGAGACGCCCGTCCGTGAACAGGGCGCTGCCGATGCCCGTCCCCAGCGTGAGCAGGATGACCGTGCCCGCCCGGCCCGCGCCCGCCCCGTACGTCATCTCCGCGACGCCCGCCGCGTCCGCGTCGTTGAGGACCGTCACCGGCATGCCGCCCAGCTCGCGCGAGAGGAGGCCCGCGGCGTCGGCGCCGACCCACCCCTTGTCCACGTTGGCCGCCGAGCGGGTGATCCCGTTCGTGACGACGCCCGGGAAGGTGACCCCGACCGGCCCCGACCAGGAGAAGGCGCCGACCACCTCCGCGACGCAGCCGGCCACCCCCTCGGGGGTGGCCGGTTGCGGTGTCAGTACCTTGTGGCGCTCCTGTGCCAGGTCGCCCCTCGCCAGGTCCACGGGAGCGCCCTTGATCCCGGAACCACCGATGTCCACACCCATGATCTGCATGGACATACCGTACGAAACCAGTTACTTGTCCGCGACCAGTTCGGCCGCTTCGGCACGCAGGTCGCGGCGCAGCTCCTTGGGCAGGGAGAAGACGATCGACTCCTCCGCCGTCTTGACGATCTCCACGTCGGCGAAGCCGCGCGCGGCCAGCCACTCCAGGACCTCCTCGACCAGCACCTCCGGCACCGAGGCGCCCGAGGTCAGGCCGACCGTGGTGACGCCCTCCAGCCAGGCCTCGTCGATCTCGCTCGCGAAGTCGACCAGGTGGGCGGCCTTGGCGCCGGCGTCCTTGGCGACCTCGACCAGCCGGATGGAGTTCGAGGAATTCTTCGAGCCGACCACGATGACCAGGTCGGAGTCGGCGCCCATCACCTTGACGGCGGCCTGCCGGTTGGAGGTGGCGTAGCAGATGTCGTCGCTGGGCGGGGAGACGAGGAGCGGGAACTTCGTCTTCAGCGCGTCGACCGTCTCCATCGTCTCGTCGACGGAGAGGGTGGTCTGGGAGAGCCAGACGACCTTGGACTCGTCGCGGACCTCGACCTTGGCCACGTCCTCCGGGCCGTCGACGATCGTGATGTGGTCCGGGGCCTCGCCGGAGGTGCCGATGACCTCCTCGTGGCCCTCGTGGCCGATGAGGAGGATGTCGAAGTCCTCGTTCGCGTACCGGATGGCCTCCTTGTGCACCTTGGTGACGAGCGGGCACGTGGCGTCGATCGTCGCGAGCCTGCCGCGCGCCGCCTCCTCGTGCACCACCGGCGCCACGCCGTGCGCGGAGAACATCACGATGTTGCCCTCGGGTACCTCTTCCGTCCGCTCGACGAAGATCGCGCCCTTCTTCTCCAGGGTCTGCACGACGTACTTGTTGTGCACGATCTCGTGCCGGACGTAGACCGGCGCCCCGTACTGCTCGAGGGCTTTCTCGACGGCGATCACGGCTCGGTCGACGCCCGCGCAGTAGCCGCGGGGCGCGGCGAGCAGGACACGGCGGGAAGCGGGAGCGGGGGCGGGAGCAGTCATGTGCTCCATCGTACGGGGGTCTTCAGCAGGCCGTACGTCCCCCGTACGGCACACACTTGCCGGGAAGATCGGAAGAAACGTCCCGACAGTCACCCGGAGGACTGATGGCGTCCGCTACGGATTCCGGCAACGCCGCGCCCCGAGAAACGGGCGGCGGTGCGCCCACCGCCCTGCGGCGGAGTCTCGGCTTCCGGGACCTGGTCGTCTACGGGCTGCTCTTCATCGCCCCGATGGCCCCGGTCGGGGTCTTCGGCACCCTCGACGCGAAGTCGCACGGGGCGGTGGCCCTGGTGTACCTGGCCGCGACCGTCGCGATGGCGTTCACGGCCTTCTCGTACGCGCAGATGGTGCGGGTCGCCCCGCAGGCCGGTTCGGTCTTCACGTACGCCCGCAAGGGCCTGGGCGAGGGGGCCGGGCTGATCGCCGGGTGGATGGCGATGCTCGACTACCTGCTGATCCCGGCGGTCGCGTACCTGTTCTCGGGGATCGCGATGAACGCGCTGGTGCCGGAGGTCTCCCGGTGGGTGTGGACGGCGCTGGCGGTGGTCGTGACCACCGGCCTCAACCTGTGGGGCGTACGGACGGCAGCGCGGGTCGGTTTCGCCGTACTGGCCATGGAGGTCCTGGTCCTGCTGGTGTTCCTGGTCGCGGCGGTGACGGTGCTGGTCCGGGACGGGGCGCGGCGCGGGCTCCTGTCCCCGCTGACGGGCGACGGCTCGCTCGGCTTCAGCGCGGGGGCGGTGCTGACGGCGGTGTCGGTGGCGGTGCTGTCGTACCTGGGCTTCGACGCGATCGTCTCCTTCGCGGAGGAGGTGACCGGGGGCTCGCGGCGGGTGGCGCGGGCGGTGCTGTTCTGCCTGGGGATGGCGGGTGCGCTGTTCGTCGCGCAGACCTATCTGGTGGCGCTGCTGAACCCGGTCTCCTCGGCGGAGCTGGCGGCCGACCCGGGGCTGCAGGGCCCGGCCTTCTACACCGCGGTGGAGTCCTCGGTCGGCACCTGGCTGCACGACCTGGTGGCGGTCAGCAAGGCCGTCGGGGCGGCGTTCGCGGCGCTGGCCGGGCAGGCGGCGGCGGGCCGGCTGGTGTTCGCGATGGCGCGCGAGGGGCGGCTGCCGCGGGCGCTGGCGCGGACGTCGGGCGGTACTCCGCGGGTGGCTCTGGCGGTGGCGGCGGCGGTGACGCTGGTGGCCGCGCTGTGGGCGGCGGGGCGCGACGACGGGCTCGACCACCTGGTCTCGGTGGTGGACGTGGGGGCGCTGGTGGCGTTCACGCTGCTGCACGCGTCGGTGGTGGGGTGGTTCGTGGTGAAGCGGCGGGAGGAGCCGCCGAACTGGTGGAAGCACCTGGTCATGCCGGTGCTGGGGGCGGTGGTGACGGTGGCGGTGATCGTGGAGGCGTCCTGGGCGGCGCGGGTGGTGGGGGCGGTGTGGCTGGGGGTGGGGCTGTGCGTGTTGCTCGCGCAGCGGGGGCGGGGTCGGGGGTGGGGGGTGTCGCCTTGACGGGTGCGGCGCCGCTGCCGCTGCCGCTGCCGAGCCCGTCTGTCGGGCGCGGCCCCGCTCCCGGGGCTCCGCCCCGCACCCCGCGCCTCAATCGCCGGCGGGGCTCGGCTTGGCCGGAGCCGCCGTCTGTCGGGTGCGGCCCCCCTCCCGGGGCTCCGCCCCGCACCCCGCGCCTCAATCGGCGGCGGGGCTCGGCTTGGCCGGGGCCGCCGTCTGTCGGGTGCGGCGCGGCTCCCGGGGCTCTGCCCCGCGCCCCCGCCGCCTCAATCGGCGGCGGGCTCTTCTTTGGCCGGGGTCGTCTTTTTCGGGTGCGGGGCCGTTGCGGGGGCTCTGCCCCCGTGCCCCCGCGCCTCAATCGCCGGCGGGGCTGGGGGTGGGGCGGGTCGGGAGTGGGCTGGCGGGGCGGTGGCCCTCCGGAGTGACTCCTCGTCCTCGCGCCTGCGGGCACCGCGAGAACTCCGTCCGGTGGTTGCACGCTCGTCCTGCGGGGACCCTCCTGCGGACCCCCACCCCACCAACCCACTCCCGCCCCGCCGAGCGCTCTGTGAACCGCACCGGACCCCCGCTACGCCCGCTGCGGCGATCTCCAGCCCCTCCGGCGATTGAGGAGCGGGGTACGGGGCAGAGCCCCGACGTTGAGCCGCACCGGCAGACGGCGGGAGCCAAACCCAGCCTCGCCGGCGATTGAGGCGCGGGGGCGGGGGCGGAGCCCCGGTCCTTGAGCCGCGCTGGGCAGCGGGCAGCAGCCACCTCCAGCCCCTCCGGCGCTTGAGGAGCGGGGTACGGGGCAGAGCCCCGACGTTGAGCCGCACCGGCAGACGGCGGGAGCCAAACCCAGCCTCGCCGGCGTTTGAGGCGCGGGGGCGGGGGCGGAGCCCCGGTCCTTGAGCCGCGCTGGGCAGCGGGCAGCAGCCACCTCCAGCCCCTCCGGCGCTTGAGGAGCGGGGTACGG
>NZ_JBVJKF010000009.1:0-77232 GCF_055585365.1 Streptomyces sp. NPDC053432 | reverse complement strand
GGGTACGGGGCGGAGCCCCGGGTAGGGAGCCGCACCGGACAGGTGGCGGGAACCCAGCCTCGCCGGCGATTGAGGGGCGGGGCCCGGGGCGACACCCGGGGCGGGCCTGAGGTGGTGTCAGCGGCGGCCGATAGCCTGCGTACATGGGTCTGAATACGTCGGCCGAGGCACCGCTGCCCGTCGGGCAGGTGTCCCGGCTCATCGGGGGCTGGATCGAGCGGCTCGGGCAGGTGTGGGTGGAGGGGCAGATCACGCAGCTCTCGCGGCGCCCGGGAGCGGGGGTGGTCTTCCTGACGCTGCGCGACCCCTCGCACGACATCTCGGTCAGCGTGACTTGCTTCCGCCAGGTCTTCGACGAGGTCGCGGACGTGGTCGCGGAGGGCGCCCGGGTCGTGCTGCTGGCCAAGCCGGAGTGGTACGCCCCGCGGGGGCAGCTGTCCCTGCGGGCCACGGAGATACGGCCGGTCGGCATCGGGGAGCTGCTGGCCCGGCTGGAGCGGCTCAAGCGGTCCCTCGCCTCCGAGGGGCTGTTCGCCCTGGAGCGGAAGAAGCCGCTGCCGTTCCTGCCGCAGCTGATCGGCCTGGTGGTCGGGCGGGCCTCGGCGGCCGAGCGGGACGTGCTGGAGAACGCCCGGCGCCGCTGGCCGGCGGTCCGTTTCGAGGTGCGGAACGTGGCCGTGCAGGGGGTGCACGCGGTGCCCCAGGTGGTGCGGGCGGTCCAGGAGCTGGACGCGCTCGACGAGGTGGACGTGATCATCGTGGCCCGCGGCGGCGGCAGCGTGGAGGACCTGCTGCCGTTCTCCGACGAGGAGGTCGTGCGGACGGTCGCCGCGGCCCGTACGCCGGTCGTATCGGCGATCGGGCACGAGCCGGACTCCCCGCTGCTGGACCTCGTCGCGGACGTGCGGGCCTCCACGCCCACGGACGCCGCGAAGAAGGTGGTCCCGGACGTCGGCGAGGAGCTGGAGCGGGTGCGCCAGCTGCAGGGCCGCGGGCTGCGCGCGGTGCGCGGGCTGCTCGACCGGGAGGAGCGGGGGCTGGCGCACGCGCTGGCGCGGCCGGTCTTCGTGCATCCGCAGCGGATGGTGGAGGTACGGGAGGACGAGCTGGACGCGCTGCTGGCGCGCAGCCGGCGCACGCTGGGGCACCTGCTGGACCGGGCCGATTCGGAGCTGGAGCACACGCTGGCCCGGGTGGTGGCGCTGTCGCCCGCCGCGACGCTGGAGCGGGGGTACGCGGTGCTCCAGCGGGCCGACGGGCACGTGGTGCGTTCGCCGCAGGAGGTGACGGGGGACGAGGTGCTGCGGGCCCGGGTGGCGGAGGGCGAGTTCGCCGTGCGGGTCGTGCCGGAGTCCGGGGGCCGGAATCCGGGCGGCCACATGTGATCAACCAATTCACACACTGAAGCAACGCTTCCGTCGCATCGCACACTTAGGGTGGAAAAGGAATGTCAGAGGCAGAAACCGCGCTGGGCTACGAGCAGGCGCGGGACGAGCTCGTCGAGGTCGTCCGCAGGCTGGAGGCGGGCGGGACCTCCCTGGAGGACTCCCTCGCCCTGTGGGAGCGCGGCGAGGAGCTGGCGAAGGTCTGCCGGCACTGGCTGGAGGGGGCCAGGGCCCGGCTGGACTCGGCGCTCGCGGCGCGCGAGCGGGCGGAGGCCGACGGGGCGGACGAGTAGGGGCGACGAGTAGGGGCCGGCGAGCGGGGGCAGCGGAAAAGGTCCCGTGCGGCCAGTGACCCTGATCACCCTCCTGCCGATTTAGTTGAAATTTCATCTACTTTCGCCGTAGGGTCTGGGACATCGCTTCACCTCCGTATGGAAGAAGGCTTTCCGCATGTCTCTCGTTCTTGACTCCGCCGCCCAGGACCTGCTGTTCCGCGAGGCCCGCACCGCCAACACGTTCTCGGACGAGCCGGTGACCGAGGAGCAGGTTCAGGCGATCTACGACCTGGTGAAGTACGGTCCCACCGCCTTCAACCAGACCCCGCTGCGCATCACCCTGGTCCGCTCCCCCGAGGCCCGCGAGCGCCTCGTGAAGCACATGGCCGAGGGCAACCAGGCCAAGACCGCCGCCGCCCCGCTGGTCGCGATCCTCGCCGCGGACAACGAGTTCCACGAGGAGCTCCCGCAGCTGCTGCCCCACTTCCCGCAGGCCAAGGACGCGTTCTTCTCCGAGCGCCCGGTCCGCGAGCAGTCCGCGCTGCTGAACGCCGCCCTGCAGGCCGCGTACTTCATCCTCGGCATCCGCGCCGCCGGCCTGGCCGCGGGCCCGATGACCGGCCTGGACTTCCAGGGCGTCCAGAAGGAGTTCCTGGACGCCGACCACACCCCGCTGATGGTGATCAACATCGGCAAGCCGGGCGAGGACGCCTGGTTCCCGCGCTCCCCGCGCCTGGAGTTCGACCAGGTCGTCACCACGGTCTGAGTCCGGACACGCGAAAGGCGGCCCGCCCCGGGATTCCGGGGCGGGCCGCCTTTCTTCGTGTGCGCGCTCCGCGGGCTACTGGCCCTGCTTGAACTCCAGCGCCGCCGCCATCGTGCCGAGCTGCTCGAACGAGGCCGTCCCGGTGACCACCGTGACGTGGCCCTGCTCCTGGCGGACGAGGGCGTCGTACTTGTCGCCGTCCCAGCGCTCCCAGGCCGTGTCGCCGACCTGCTGCGTCTGCCCGGTGGCCTTCGCCTTCTGGGTGACCCGGCCGAGGTACTTGGCGGAGGTGTCCGTGGACTGCTCCACCGCCACGTACTGCTGGTCCGGGTCGAGGAAGCCCAGGTGCCAGGCGTTGGCGTTCTTGCGCTCGTACGAGACCGACGTCGCCCGCCACTGCTCCGGCAGCCCCGCGGGGGCGGCCACCGGGTAGGGGGCCGCGCGCCGGGCCGTGAGCGTCTCCACCCGGTAATCGACCGCGCGCGTGGGGTCGGCCTTGTCGTCATGGGGAACGAACACGTAGATGCCCGCCACGACGACGCCGATCACCGCCAGCGACCGGACCATGTCCCAGACCGTCTGCTTGCCTTTCATACCTGCCACGGCCCCATCGTCCCGCATCGCCGTGCGCGATCACCGCCCGGGGCCGCCCGGAGCGTCGCGAGTGTCCGCTCAGGCCAATCGGCTGACCGGTATGCCGCTCATACGTGACCCGGTCTGCTCAATTTGTCGACCTGACGATAGAGTTTCAGCACCCCTCGCTTCACCGGCCGTCGCCGACCAGAAAGGTGCCCTCGGATGACCGAGCACAACCTGCCGCCTCAGCTCGTAGTCTCTCCGGAGGCCCCCGACCGCAACCTCGCCCTGGAACTGGTCCGGGTCACGGAGGCCGCCGCCCTGGCCGCGGGCCGCTGGGTCGGCCGCGGTGACAAGCTCGGCGCGGACGGCGCGGCCGTCAACGCCATGCGCACCCTGATCTCCACCGTCTCGATGAACGGCGTCGTCGTCATCGGCGAGGGCGAGAAGGACGAAGCCCCGATGCTCTTCAACGGCGAGCAGGTCGGCGACGGCACCGGCGCCGAGGTCGACATCGCCGTGGACCCGATCGACGGCACCACCCTGAACGCCAAGGGCATGCCGAACGCCATCGCCGTGCTGGCCGCCGCCGACCGCGGCACCATGTTCGACCCGTCCGCGGTCTTCTACATGGAAAAGCTCGTCACCGGCCCCGAGGCCGCCGACTTCGTCGACATCAACGCCCCCGTCTCGGTGAACATCCGCCGCGTCGCCAAGGCGAAGGGCATGGCCGTCGAGGACGTCACGGTCGTCATCCTGGACCGCCCGCGCCACGAGGGCATCGTCAAGGAGATCCGCGAGACGGGCGCCCGGATCAAGTTCATCTCCGACGGCGACGTCGCCGGCTCGGTCATGGCGGTCCGCGAGGGCACCGGCGTGGACCTGCTCCTCGGCATCGGCGGCACCCCCGAGGGCATCATCTCGGCCTGCGCCATAAAGTGCCTCGGCGGCACGATCCAGGGCAAGCTGTGGCCCAAGGACGAGGCCGAGCGCCAGCGCGCCCTGGACGCCGGTCACGACCTCGACCGCGTCCTGACCACGAACGACCTGGTGTCCGGCGAGAACGTCTTCTTCGTCGCCACCGGCATCACCGACGGCGAGCTGCTGCGCGGCGTGCACTACCGCGCGGAGACGGCCACGACGTCCTCGCTGGTCATGCGCTCGAAGTCGGGCACGATCCGGCAGATCGACTCGACGCACCGCCTGTCGAAGCTGCGCGCGTACAGCGCGATCGACTTCGACCGCGCGAAGTAGGCTCCGGCCCGGCAGCACGACGAGAGGGGCGGTTCCCGTGTCCGCGGGAACCGCCCCTCTCGTCGTGTCCGCCGTGCGGCCGCCTCAGCCCGCGGCGGCGATCGGGCCGGGGCCCGGGGTCTGGCGGAGTTCGGCGGACCTGCGGCGCATCCGGGCCAGGATCACCCGGCGCTCGGCCGCGGTGAGGCCGCCCCACACTCCGTACGGCTCGGGCTGGAGCAGTGCGTGTTCCCGGCAGGAGACCATCACCGGGCAGCGCGCGCAGACGCGCTTGGCGGCCTCCTCGCGGGAGAGCCGGGCCGCGGTCGGCTCCTTCGACGGCGCGAAGAAGAGCCCCGCCTCGTCCCGGCGGCACACCGCCTCCGCGTGCCAGGGGCCGTCCTCTTCCCGCGACGGGGTCCGCGGCTTCGGCACGGCCGGCGCCGCACGCCCCTGAAGAGTCTGGACGGCGGCTGCCTGCAGGGACTGATGCGGCGGATGCGGCACGGTCTACTCCTGACGACGTATACGCGAGCGAGACGCGAGCGAGAGACGATGCACCTGTCCCTACCCGCTGTACGCGCCCCTATGCACCGTGCACCACCGGCCGCGCGGCCTTCGTCCGAAACGTGCCCCTGCCTCCGGGGCGCTCACGCAACGCCCGGCGCCCACTCCGGGTCGCGTCCCAGGAAGGCCAGCAGCGACGGGGCCGGGTCCGTTTCGGGCCCCGGAGCACCGGGGAGCGCCGGGCCGTAGGCGAAGCCCCGCAGGGGCTCGGCGAGGGCCTCCGCGGCGGGCCGCAGGGCGCGTGCCAGGTCCGCGGTGAGCGGGGACGGCTGCCCGGTGGCGACGGCGATGTCCCAGGCGTGCACGGCGGCGTCGAGGGCGGCCGCGCCCACGGCCGTCTCGGCGGGCACGGCGAACGGGGGCAGCGGCACCGCGACCTCGGCGGTACCGGGCACGACCCCGGCGAAGGCCTCGGCGGCCGCGGCCAGCGCCGGCTCCAGCAGCTGCTCCGGTGCCTCCGTCAGGGCGCCGGACGGCGCGAACGGGTCCTCGGACGGGCCGGGCCCGCCGGTGAGGCGGGAGGCGTAGGCGAGCTGGTCACCGGCGGCGTGCTGCAGGACCTGGGTGACGTTCCACTGCTCGCAGGGCGTCGGCAGGTCCCAGCCGCCGGCCGGAACCGCGGCGACGGTGGCGCGGAGTGCTTCGTGTGCCCGGTCGAGCAGATCCCACTTGGATATGGTCATGCGCCGGATCCTACGATTGCCTGCGCGGCCGAATCCCGTCGTTCCAGGGCGTGTTGAGGAATCCGGCTCAGCCGTCGAGCCGCTTGCGCAGCTTGTGCGCCAGGTCGACCAGGCGGGCGCCGCGCTTGGGGCGGGCCTCGATGTTGCCGAGCAGGGCGAAGCCGCGGACGATCACCACGGGGGCCTGCGGGTCGGTCTCCCCCCGGCTCTCGCCGCGCACCTCGAAGTTGCCGAGGATCCCGCTGCCGTAGCCGCGCAGGGTGACGTTCTCCGGGACCCGGATCTCCACGTTGCCGAGTACGCAGGTCACGTTGATCTCGGTGACCTGCTGCTCGAACACGGCCTCGGTGAGGTCGATCTCGATGTCGCCCATGACCGAGACGGCGCGGGTGTGCCCGCCCGGCCGCCAGCGGCCCTTGCGGGAGGCGCTGCTGCACACGGCGACGACGTTCTCCATGAAACCGGCGGGGACCGCCGCTCCGGCCCCGGCTCCCGCCCCGTACGCGGGCCGGTCCTGGCCGGTGCCGGGCGCGGGCAGGTCCCGTACGAGGACCTCCAGCTCGCCGACCGTCTTGAGCTCGTACAGCGAGTCCAGGCGCTCCGAGTGCTCCTCGGAGTTCAGCCGGCCCTCGGCGAGGGCGTCGGCGAGCCGCTGCGCGATCCGGTCCCGGTCGGCGTCGGAGGCACGAAGCCCGGACGCGGCGGCGGCGGGGGCGGCGGGGTGCTTTTCCAGGTCCACGTCGGCCAGCATAGCGAGACACGATAGATCGCGATACTCCTGAGTGGCGTAGAGCGCGCCCCGAGTGAGCCTTACCTCACAACCACGGCCGCGTCGAGAGGTCCTACGCTGGATGACCGCGCTGCCAATTGGTCGCCAGTGCTGTCTGCCGAGTGAGGAATGGCCACACAATGCCGGAGTTCGCGTACACCGACCTGCTGCCTCTGGGCGAGGACACCACCCCCTACCGGCTGGTGACCTCCGAGGGCGTGTCCACCTTCGAGGCGGACGGCCGTACGTTCCTCAAGGTCGAGCCCGAGGCGCTGCGCAAGCTCGCCGAAGAGGCCATCCACGACATCCAGCACTTCCTGCGCCCCGCGCACCTCGCGCAGCTGCGCCGCATCATCGACGACCCCGAGGCCTCCTCGAACGACAAGTTCGTCGCCCTCGACCTGCTCAAGAACGCGAACATCGCGGCGGCCGGCGTCCTGCCGATGTGCCAGGACACGGGCACGGCGATCGTGATGGGCAAGCGCGGCCAGAACGTCCTGACTTCGGGAGGCGACGAGGCGGCCCTGTCGCGCGGCATCTACGACGCGTACACCCGCCTGAACCTGCGCTACTCGCAGATGGCCCCGCTCACCATGTGGGAGGAGAAGAACACCGGCTCGAACCTGCCCGCGCAGATCGAGCTGTACGCGACCGACGGCGGCGCGTACAAGTTCCTCTTCATGGCCAAGGGCGGCGGCTCGGCCAACAAGTCCTTCCTCTACCAGGAGACGAAGGCGGTCCTCAACGAGGCTTCCATGATGAAGTTCCTGGAGGAGAAGATCCGTTCGCTCGGCACGGCGGCCTGCCCGCCGTACCACCTGGCGATCGTGGTCGGCGGCACCTCGGCCGAGCACGCGCTGAAGACCGCCAAGTACGCCTCGGCGCACTACCTGGACGAGCTTCCCCGCGAGGGTTCCGCGCTGGGCCACGGCTTCCGTGACGAGGCCCTGGAGCAGCAGGTCTTCGAGCTGACCCAGAAGATCGGCATCGGCGCGCAGTTCGGCGGCAAGTACTTCTGCCACGACGTCCGCGTCGTCCGCCTGCCCCGCCACGGTGCCTCCCTCCCGGTCGCCATCGCGGTCTCCTGCTCCGCGGACCGCCAGGCGGTCGCGAAGATCACCGCAGAGGGCGTGTTCCTGGAGCAGCTGGAGACGGACCCGGCGCGCTTCCTCCCGGACACCACGGACTCCCACCTGGACGAGTCCTCGGACGTGGTCTCGATCGACCTGAACCAGCCGATGGACGAGATCCTCGCGACCCTGACCAAGCACCCGGTCAAGACCCGCCTGTCCCTGACCGGCCCGCTCGTCGTGGCGCGCGACATCGCGCACGCCAAGATCAAGGAGCGGCTGGACGCGGGCGAGGGCATGCCGCAGTACCTGAAGGACCACCCGGTCTACTACGCGGGCCCCGCGAAGACCCCCGAGGGCTACGCCTCCGGCTCCTTCGGCCCGACCACGGCCGGCCGCATGGACAGCTACGTCGAGCAGTTCCAGGCGGCGGGCGGCTCGAAGGTCATGCTGGCCAAGGGCAACCGCTCGCAGCAGGTCACGGACGCGTGCGGCGCGCACGGCGGCTTCTACCTGGGCTCGATCGGCGGCCCCGCGGCGCGCCTGGCCCAGGACTGCATCAAGAAGGTCGAGGTCCTGGAGTACGAGGAGCTCGGCATGGAGGCGGTCTGGAAGATCGAGGTCGAGGACTTCCCGGCGTTCATCGTCGTGGACGACAAGGGCAACGACTTCTTCCAGAACCCGGCCCCCGAGCCGACGTTCACGCACATCCCGGTGCGCGGCCCGGGTCTGTAGACCTGCCGCGTGCCGAGGGCCCCTCCCCCGTTCGGGGGAGGGGCCCTCGCGCATGTCCGCCCTTCGGCAGATGGCAGGCGGGCGGCTCCCGGCGAGGCTGTTGCCGTACCCGAGCAGCCCACCTGACAAGGGAGTTCATGATGAAGCCCCGTACGCGCGCCCTCGCCCTCGCCGGGACCGCCGCCCTGCTCGCGGCCCTGGCCCTGGCGTCACCCGCACCGGCGGCGCCGGTCGCGTCGGCCGCCCCGGAGCTCGCCTCCGTCCACGGGGGCGGCGCGATCTTCTTCCCGTACTCCGCGAAGGACGACATCCGCTTCACGGTCGAGGCCGAGTCGGTCCCCTGGAGCAGGCCGTATCCGGCGACGCCGGGGCTGGAGAAGGGGCTGCCGACGGATGCACGGGGCCGGGTGACGATCTCCCACCACTTCACGGAGTCCGGCTTCACCGGCACCGCCGAGGCCGAGGTGGACTGCCTGGTCACGGGCGGCAGGACCGCCACCCTGACCGCCGTGGTGAAGACCTCGAACGTCGGCTGGGAGGGCAAGCGGATCGGCATCAGCGTCCAGGACGGGCAGCGCGGCGAGCGGGACCGGGTCGGCTTCTCGTGGGGCGTCGCCAACGTGGATGTGAAGCCGGACGGCACGGCGGCGGAGGGGACGGTGGGCACGTGCATGGCCCCGGCGCCGTTCACGGAGGTCACCATGGGCAGCTTCAAGGTCACCCCGGCGCCGCTCTCCCCGCGGCCCGCGCCGTAGCGGCCCTCCCGCCGGTCGAGCTGCCGCTGCGCGGGGCCCTTCCCCCACCCCGCCCCTCCCCCGAACCGGGGGCCCGGCCCCCGGACCCCCGCTCCTCAGACGCCGGAGGGGCTGGGGTGCACCCCAGCCACCACCGCAGGCCTGGACGGCGTAGACCGGGCAGTACTGCGACTCCTCCCACCGGAGCCTCCCGCCGACGATGTGCTGCCACGCCTCGAAGTGGCAGGCCTCGCAGGGCTCGCAGTGCAGCGTCGCGGAGTGTTCATCCATCGGAGGAGGATGCGGTACGGAACCCGCCCCCGCATCCGGATAACGTCGGGGCATGACGCAGCTGTCCCTTCCCCCCGCACCCGCGATCCGGGTGGTCGCCCACCGTGGGGCCTCCCACGAGCATCCCGAGCACACCATGGCCGCCTACCGGCAGGCCATCGCCGACGGGGCCGACGCGCTCGAGTGCGACGTGCGGCTCACCGCCGACCGGAAGCTGGTGTGCGTGCACGACCGGCGGGTGGAGCGGACCTCCGACGGGCGGGGCGTGGTCGCGGAGATGACGTACGCGCAGCTCGCCGCGCTCGACTTCGGCCGCTGGAAGGGCGAGGAGCACACCGGGGCGCGGGTGCTGCTCTTCGAGGACCTGCTGCGCGAGGCCCTGGCGGCGGAGCGGCCGGTCGGGCTCGCCGTGGAGACCAAACACCCGTCGCGGGCCGGCGGCCGACTGGAGGGGGAGCTGGCGCGGATGCTCCGGGAGTACGGGCTCGCGGACGGGGCGTCCGGGCGCGTCGAGGTGATGAGCTTCTCCCGCAACGCGCTCACGCGGATGCACCGGCTCGCGCCCGGGCTGCCGGCCGTCTACCTGATCGAGCGGGCGGTGCGGCCCGTACGGCCGCCGTTCGCGACCCATGCCGGGCCGGGCATCGACCTCGTACGGCGGGATCCGGGGCTGGTGGGGCGGCTGAAGGCCAAGGGGCTGCGGGTGCGCGTGTGGACGGTGGACGAGCCGGAGGACGTGGATCTGTGCGTACGGCTCGGCGTGGACACGATCATCACCAACCGCCCGCGGGAGGTGCGCAAGCTCCTCGAATCCCGCTGAGCCCGGAGCCGCGCACCGCCGCCTCCACGCGGACGCCACCGGGGATGGAGCCACCCGGCCGGGGTGCGCCGGCCGGGTGTGGGGGTGCGTGTGGGGGTCTGGCGGGGGGTGTCGCGGGGGTCGTGCGGGGTCGGTCGGGTCTACGTGAAGCGCTGGTTCGCCGAGCCGTTGCACGGCTGCAGGCGCAGCGGGTCGTGGGCGGCGGCGACCGTCAGGCACATGCCCGTGGCGGCCGCGGGGCGGATGGTGGCGCCGTCGCGGACGAACTGCTGGTTCGCTCCGCCGTGGCAGTTCCAGATGATCAGACCCGTTCCGGCCCCGTAGTTGGCGCCGGGGACGTCGAGGCAGCGGTCGTGGGTGAGCTCGATGTGGACGGACTTGCGCGCCGTGTCGTACCACCAGCCCTGGTTGCGCCCGCCGTGGCAGTCCCAGCCGAGCACCGCCGTCTCATTGGCGCTGGAGCCGCCCTTGGCGTCGGCGCAGTTGCCGGTCGCCTCGTTCTTCAGGGGTGCGTAGAGGGAGTCCCACGCGCCGGCCTGGAGGACGGGGGTGCCGGTGCTGGCGGGGTCGGCGCAGGAGGCCTCGCGCAGGCCCGAGTTGTAGAGCTGGGTCAGGCAGGACGCGAACGCGCCGTGGCCGCGGTAGTTGGGGTGGAAGGACTGCCGGGCGGTGTTCTCGTCCCAGGGGAAGTGGTCGCCGAGGTCCAGGTAGAGGCCGCGGGCCCAGGTGTCCTCCATGCAGACCTCGTGGCCGTGGAAGAGCCGGGAGTTGTCGAGGAAGACCGCGCCCGAGTTGCGGGCGGCTTCGCGCATGCCCTTCTCGAAGGTGGGCACCGCGTAGTTGCGGCCCCAGGCGGCGTCGGAGTCGTAGCCCGCGCAGCCTCCGGGGAGCTTGCCGGGGAAGTTCGGGTTGTCGTAGAAGTCGGGGCCGATGGGGCTGGGGTAGCCCATGACGACGAGTTTGTAGTCGGAGTCGGCGTAACCGGCGTCGCGCATGACGGTCTTGAGGTCCGCGACCGTGGCCTCGACCTTGGGCTTGAGGCCGTCGACGCGCGCCTGCCAGCCGGGTCCGTACTTGGGCTCGCAGGTGCCCTGGCTGAGCACCCACCGGGTGACGCAGTCGGTCATGACCGGGCCGAACTGGAGGTCGTCGTTGGCGCCGGCGACCAGCAGCACCATCTTGATCTTCGTGTTGCGGGCCTTGATGGCGAGGTTGTCGCTCTGCACCAGCTCGTCGGCGTACTGCTTGCTGCCGCCGATGCGGATGTTGCCGGTGTACCCGCCGGAACAGGCGACGTTGAAGGTGAGGTCGGCCGGGATCCCGGTGCGGTGGATCGCCGCGTCGGGCGAGCGGTGGCACTGGTTGGACGAGGTGTTGGTCGCGGGGTCGTAGTTGCCGACTCCCTCGCCCGAAATCTCGCTGTCGCCGAGCGAGATCAGGCCGGTCCTGCGCTCGGCGAGCGGGCGGACGGCCGGGTCGCCGTAGATCTTGGTGGCCTCCGCCGCGCGGATGGCCTCCAGCTCGGGCGACAGGGGGGTCGGCGCCCCGGCAGTGGCGGCCGCGGGCGTCGCGGCCTGGGCCATCGGGGTGATGGCGGTGACGCCCCCGAGGGCGGCCGCGACCGCCGCGACCGCGGCGAAGGTAGATCTGAGCATGGGTTTCGTACGTGCACGTGCCATGAACGCCTCCCCGGCTGTGGGTGTTACCCCCGGTATTTACTGGCCGGTAGGGGAGTTGGGAACACTTCGAACAAGACAATTGCTCAACTTTGCGAGGAGGCTACAAAGATGACCGACGATCAGCAGGCCGAAGCGTTCCGGATCGAGCACGACTCCATGGGTGACGTACGGGTCCCCGCGCACGCCAAGTGGCGCGCGCAGACCCAGCGCGCGGTGGAGAACTTCCCCGTCTCCGGGCAGCGCCTGGAGAGCGCCCACATCGCGGCGCTCGCCCGCATCAAGGCCGCGGCCGCCGTGGTGAACGCCCGGCTCGGGGTCGTGGACGAGGACATCGCCGCGGCGATCCGGTCCGCGGCCGCCGAGGTCGCGGACGGCCGGTGGGACGACCACTTCCCCGTGGACGTCTTCCAGACCGGCTCCGGGACCTCCTCCAACATGAACGCCAACGAGGTGATCGCCACCCTGGCCACCGAGCGCATGGACGGCGTGCAGGTCCACCCCAACGACCACGTCAACGCCTCGCAGAGCTCCAACGACGTCTTCCCGTCCTCCATCCACATCGCCGCCACCGCCGCCGTCACCCACGAGCTGATCCCGGCCCTGCGGCACCTGGAGATCGTGCTGGAGCGCAAGGCCGCCGAGTTCGAGCACGTGGTCAAGGCCGGGCGGACGCACCTGATGGACGCCACCCCCGTCACCCTGGGCCAGGAGTTCGGCGGATACGCGGCCCAGATCCGCTACGGCGTCGAGCGGCTGCACGCGGCCCTGCCGCGGCTCGCGGAGCTGCCGCTGGGCGGCACCGCGGTGGGCACCGGGATCAACACCCCGCCCGGGTTCTCCGCGGCGGTGATCGCCGAGGTGGCAGCCGCGACCGGACTGCCGCTGGCCGAGGCGCGCGACCACTTCGAGGCCCAGGGTGCCCGGGACGCGCTGGTGGAGACCTCGGGCATGCTCCGTACGGTCGCCGTCTCGCTCACCAAGATCTGCAACGACCTGCGCTGGATGGCCTCCGGGCCGCGCACGGGTTTGGCCGAAATCAACCTCCCGGATCTCCAGCCCGGCTCCTCGATCATGCCCGGCAAGGTCAACCCGGTGGTTCCGGAAGCGGTGCTGATGGTCGCCGCCCAGGTGATGGGGAACGACACGACCGTCGCCGTGGCGGGCGCGGCCGGCAACTTCGAGCTCAACGTGATGCTGCCGGTGATGGCGAAGAACCTCCTCGAATCGATCCGCCTGCTCGCCGCCTCCAGTCGCCTGCTCGCGGACCGCACGGTCGAGGGGATCACCGCCAACACCGCCCGGGCCAGGGAGTACGCCGAATCCTCGCCCTCCGTGGTGACCCCGCTGAACCGCTACATCGGCTACGAGGAGGCCGCCAAGGTCGCCAAGAAGTCCCTCGCGGAACGCAAGACGATCAGGGACGTCGTCCTGGAGTCCGGCTTCGTGGACCGCGGCGACCTCACCCTGGAACAGCTCGACGAGGCCCTGGACGTACTGCGGATGACGCACCCCTGAGCCGGCGGCGGGCGGGGGCGGCCGGGGAGGGCGGCGGCCGGAAGGCTTCGACGGGGGGCCGGATTCGGTCGATTAGCGTCCCCGGCCCCCTCCGTGACCTGCAACGCAGCGGGCGCGGGGGACCCCGCCCTAAGATCTGCGCATGACAGGTACCTTCCGGCCCGCTGGCGATGGCACGGCGCACGGCACGCACTGGGCGCCCGGGGATCAGATCCTCTGGCGCTACCGCGACCACGCGCCGGGGCCGACGGGCCGGGTGCACATCTGCCGCCCGGTGACGGTCGTACGGGACACCGAGGACCTGCTGGCCGTCTGGATGGCCCCGGGCACCGAGTGCGTGAAGCCGGTGCTGGCCGACGGCACGCCCGTGCACGAGGAGCCGCTCGCCACCCGCTACACCGCGCCGCGCACCACCGCGCGCTCGCGCTGGTTCGGCGCGGGCGTGCTGAAGCTGGCCCGGCCCGGGGAGCCGTGGTCGGTGTGGCTGTTCTGGGAGCGCGGCTGGCGGTTCAAGAACTGGTACGTGAACCTGGAGTCGCCGCTGGCCAGGTGGTCCGGCGGGGTGGACTCCGAGGACCACTTCCTCGACATCTCCGTCTACCCGGACCGCACGTGGAAGTGGCGGGACGAGGACGAGTTCGCGCAGGCGCAGCGCTCCGGGCTGATGGACGCGGAGCAGGCGGAACGGGTGCTGGCGGCGGGGCGCGACGCGGTCGACGTGATCAAGGCGTGGGGGGCGCCGTTCAGTGACGGCTGGGAGGACTGGCGGCCCGATCCGGCATGGACGGTTCCGGTCCTGCCCGAGGACTGGGACCGCACCCCGGCGCATATGACCTCATGAGACCCTTGATGCGCCCCCGGGGTTCAAACGTAGGATCGTTCCGCGAGGTCGCGTGCATTGGGCGGTGCGGGCGGCCCGTGGTTCCGTAAGTGTCGTGTTACGCGCGGTACTTGACCGGAGGTCGAGGCAGGGCGAGAAGTAACGAGGGGGACCCGGAAGCGCGGGGCGGTGGTGCCGCGGCCGCTGAGCGGGTATACCGCGACTGACCGAGTTGAGTGCAGCGCACATCGAGCGCAAACGGACGGAATTCCACGCGTGACGGAGTACCCCACCTCCCAGGAGGGCCCGCAGCCCGTCGCCTCCGGCGGAGGTACGGACGAGCCCGGCCACGGCAAGGCGCCGATCGCCGCCGAGGCCGTACGCACGCATGCCGCCGGCGCCGGCACCGGCACCGGCCCGCTGGACCCGGCGGCTCCCGGGCCGCGCGCGGCCCTCTCCGCGGCCGGGAGCGGCGCCGGACTCCCCCGCCCCCGCCCCAGCCCGGCCCCCGCCGAAGCAGCCCGCGAGCGGGACGGCGCGGCGGCGCGGAACGCGGCGGCCGGGGACGGCCACGAGGCGGGCGCCCAGGGCCCCGGACCCGGTCGGGGCACGACCCGCCCGGGCGGCGCCGCACACCACGAGACGGACGGCGGCGCGGCCGCCGAGCAGCCGCGCAGCCGCGGGGAGGGCGACACCCCGGCCGGGGACGGCAACGTCCCGGCCCGGCCGCGCGCGGAAGGCATCGGCCCCGCCGGCACCGGGACCGGCGGCGACGCGTCCGGGGACGGCCCGGCCCGGGCACGGGACGGCGCGGCCGCCCGTAACGCGGCGGGCGGCGCGGCCGCCGAGGCCCCCCGCACGCCGGGCCCGCGCGGCGAGGCCGGCGGCGGCACAGCCGGGGACGGCAAGGCCGGGATGCCGGGCGTGGAGGTTTCCGCGGCACGCCGGGAAGGCGACCGGCTGCGGTTCGTCGGGGCCGCCACGCGGCGCATCGCCCGCGGCATCGACCTCGACGAGATCGTGCTCGGACTGTGCCGGGCCACCGTCCCGACCTTCTCCGACGCGATCCTGGTCTATCTGCGCGATCCGCTGCCCGTCGGCGACGAGCGCCCCCTCGGCACGGTCGTCTTAAGGCTGCGCCGCACCGACCGGCTCCGGCCGATCGACGATCTGACCACGGTCGAGGGCGCCGGGGCCGCGGGGGCCGCCGGCGAGCTCGACTTCAGTCAGCTCCCGCTGCTCGGCCCGCAGGGTGACCTGCCCGCGGCCGAGCTGTGCGAGATCCGCTCCGGCGGCCCGCTCGCCGAGGTACTGCGCGGCGTCCGGCCCGTGTTCGGGTCCGCCGCCGGTGCCAAGGAGGCCCTCGCCGAGCTGCTGGGCTCCGAGCACCCGCTGCCGCGCGGCAACCGGGCCGTCCTCGCGCCGCTGCGCGGCCGCCGCCGGGTGATCGGCGCGGCCGTGTTCCTGCGCAGCCCGGAGCGGCCCGCGTTCGAGCAGAACGACCTGCTGGTCGCCGCGCAGCTGGCCACGCACACCGCGCTCGGCATCGACAAGGCCGTGCTGTACGGCCGCGAGGCGTACATCGCGGACGAGCTGCAGCGCACCATGCTGCCCGACAGCCTGCCCCAGCCCACCGGGGTGCGGCTCGCCTCGCGCTACCTTCCGGCCGCCGAGACGGCCCGGGTCGGCGGGGACTGGTACGACGCCATACCGCTGCCCGGCAGCCGGGTCGCGCTGGTCGTCGGTGACGTCATGGGCCACTCCATGACCTCGGCCGCGATCATGGGCCAGCTCCGTACGACGGCCCAGACCCTGGCGCAGCTGGACCTGCCCCCGGCCGAGGTGCTGCACCATCTGGACGAGCAGGCGCAGCGGCTGGGTTCGGACCGGATGGCGACGTGCCTGTACGCGGTCTACGACCCGGTCTCGCACCGGATCACCATCGCCAACGCCGGTCACCCGCCGCCCGTGCTCCTGCACCTGGGCGGGCGCGCCGAGGTGCTCCGCGTACCCCCGGGGGCGCCCATCGGCGTCGGCGGCGTGGACTTCGAGGCCGTGGAGCTGGACGCGCCGGCCGGGGCCACCCTGCTGCTGTACACCGACGGCCTGGTGGAGTCGCGGCTGCGGGACGTGTGGACCGGCATCGAGCTGCTCCGCGAGCGGCTGGCCACCACGGCGCAGCTGACCGGCCTGGACCACCCGCCGCCGCTGGAGGCCCTGTGCGACGACGTGCTGGACATGCTCGGGCCGGGGGACCGGGACGACGACATCGCGCTGCTCGCGGCCCGGTTCGACGGGATCGCGCCAAGTGACGTCGCGTACTGGTTCCTGGACCCGGAGGAGACGGCGCCGGGCCGGGCCCGCCGGTTCGCCCGCCGCGCGCTGACGCGCTGGGGCCTGGAGGAGCTGAGCGACTCCCTGGAGCTGTTGGTCAGTGAGGTGGTGACCAATGCCGTCCGGTACGCGGAGCGGCCCGTGACGCTGCGGTTGCTGCGGACGGACGTGCTGCGCTGCGAGGTCGGCGACGACTCGCCGCAGCTGCCCCGCCAGCGCCGGGCGCGGGACACCGACGAGGGTGGCCGCGGCCTGTTCCTGGTCAACCGGATGGCGCGGCGCTGGGGTGCGACCCGGCTGAGCAGCGGCAAGGTGGTCTGGTTCGAGCTGCCGCTGCCGGGCCCGCAGGAGCGCCGCTGAGGGCGGCCGCCGGCAAGGCCCCGTGAGAACGGCAGAACCGCCGCCCGCGCGATGCGGGCGGCGGTTCTCTCGTCTGCGGGCCTACTCCCCCTACTGCGGCGGGAACAGCGGCGGGTCCGGCGGCTTGGGACCGTTCGACTTGGTCGGGGTCGGGCTCGTCGACGGGGAGCCGCTCGGGGTCGGCGACTTCGAGCCGCTCTTGCTCGGCGTCGGCGACGGCGACTGGCTCCCCGCCGGGGTGCTGCTGGCCGACGGAGTGGTCGACGGCGTCGTGGACGGCGTCGGGGAGGCGGTGCGGGTCGGGGCCTGCGGGGCGCCCATGTCCGCCTCCTTCAGGTCGAACTGGCCCGTGTCCTGGCCGGTGAGGACGGCGAGGGTGTAGTTCTTCCAGATCGCGGCGGGGAAGGTGGAACCGCCCGCGCGGCCACCGCCGGCGGTACCGGTCAGGGTGACCTGCTTGTGGGTGCCGGGCTCCTCACCGAACATGGCGACGACGGTGACCAGTTCGGGAGTGAACCCGGTGAACCAGCCCGCGACGTTCTTCTCGGTGGTGCCGGTCTTGCCCGCGGCCTCGTAGACGCTGCTGCGGACCTTGTTGCCGGAGCCGCCCTCGTCGTTGACGACGCCGGTGAGCACCTTGGTGACCGTGTCGGCGGTCTTGCGGGTGATGACCTGGGCGCCGATGGGCGCCTCGGACGGCTTGTACTCGATGTCCTTGTGTTCGGCCTTCTTGATGATGGTCGGGGTGACCTTCTTGCCGTGGTTGTCGAAGGTGGCGTAGACGGCAGCCATCTCCACGGTGTTGGCGCTCATGGTGCCGAGCGACATGGCGGGCTTGTCGGGCTCCCAGCCGTCGCGGTCCTTCATCCCGAGCGACAGGGCCGTCTTCTTCACGTCCTCCGGGCCGACGTCCACGATCATCTGCGCGTACACGGAGTTCACGGAGAAGTCGGTGGCGCCCTGGACGGTGATCATCGGATCGCCGAAGTTGCGGTCGTCCTGGTTCTGCGGGGCGAAGGGGATCTTGCTGCCCTTGACCGGACGCTTGCTGGTGCCGTCGTAGAGGGTGTTCGGGGTGATCGGCTTGCCGTCCTGCGTGGTGGCGTTGTTCTGCAGGGCGGAGGCGAGCACGACCGGCTTGAAGGTCGAGCCGGGCTGGAAGTCGCGGCGCAGGGCGTTGCTGGACCACTGCTCGGACAGGCCGGTGCCCCCGTACATCGCGACGATCGCGCCGGTCTTCGGGTCCACCGAGGTGGCGCCCGCCTGGACGTTCTGGTCCACGGGGCGGTTCTTGGTGTCCTTGCGGTCGAGCTTGGACTCCAGCTCCTCGTTGACGGCGTCCTCGAGGGCCTTCTGCTTCTTCGGGTCGATGTTGAGCGTGATCGTCCAGCCGCCGGCGTCGATCTGCTTCTTGTTGAGGTTGCCCAGGCGCATGAGCTCGTTGTCCGCGGCCTCGACCAGGTAGCCCTTCTGGCCGTCCATGCCGGCGCGGGGCTTGGGCTTGATCGGCGGCTGGAACTCGGTCTTGGCCTTCGTGGCCTCGTCCAGCTTGCCCATGTCGACCATGTTGATGAGCGTGCCGTTGAAGCGGGTCATGACCAGCTTCTGGGCGTTCGGACCGGCGACCGCCCAGTCGTACTGGCTCGGGGCCTGGAGCAGGGCGGCGAGGTAGGTGCCCTGCGCGAGGTTCAGCTGGGAGGCGTCGATGCCGTAGTACGCCTGGGCGGCGGCCTGGATGCCGTAGGCGCCGCGACCGAAGTAGCTGGTGTTGAGGTAGCCCGCGAGGATCTCGGGCTTCTCCATCTGCTGGTCGACCTTGAGGGAGATCACCAGCTCCTTGAGCTTGCGGGTCGGCGTCTGGTCCTGCGTCAGGTAGTGGTTCTTGACGTACTGCTGGGTGATGGTCGAACCGCCGGCCTTGCCCCGGCCGGTGAGCGTGGTCCAGACACCGCGGGCTATGCCCTTGAAGTCGACGCCGCGGTCCTCGTAGAAGGACTTGTTCTCAATGGCGACGAACGCCCACTGGACGTCCTTGGGGATCTTGTCGATGTCGACGATCTCGCGGTTGACCTGGCCCGTGCTGGCCATGGTCGTGCCGTCGGCCCACTTGTAGACGTTGCTCTGCTGTGTCGCCTGGGCGTTGGGATTGGGCACGTCGACGTAGAAGTACAGGCCGACGAGCGCGCCCATGCCGAGCAGCATCATCCCGAAGAACGTGCCGAGGACCTTCTTCCAGGTGAAGAAGCGACGTATGCCGGTGCGTTTGCCGCCGCCCGCCCCTCCCCTGGCGGGCGTCCCGCGCCCGCTCGGCGCACGCCGCGCACTGCGCTGCGTCTGCGCCCTACGCGTTTCTGCTCGGCTCATCGCTCCCGCTCCGCTCGATTACCCCCGACACGTCAGCTCAGAAAGCTAACACCGCAGGCTGTGACAAAGGTTGGCCAACCATCACCAATACCGGTCAATTCGGACGTGAGAATCAGCACCCACGCCACAGGAACCGACGCATGTGAGGGCCGAAGGGTTGCCGTACCGCGAAAAAGTGATATCACTTTGCTAAGCGGCCCGACCGGCCGCGACCAAGAGAAACGGGGCAGACCATGACGAACGCAGCGACCTCACCGGCCGGCGCGTCGGACGGCATACGGGAATTCAGCGCGCGCAGTGTGGGCGGCGGCCTGGCGCTTCTGCTCGGCCTGGTGGGCATCGTGGCCGGGGCGGGTCTGATCGCCGCCGGCGCGGTCCAGACGGCCGCCGCGCCCAAGGCCCTGCTGATCGCGGGCGGCATCCTGCTGGCCGTCGCCTCCGTCGTCGCGATGAGCGGCCTCAACACCGTCGCGCCGGGCGAGGCCCGGGTGGTCCAGCTGTTCGGCCGCTACCGGGGGACGATCCGCACGGACGGACTGCGCTGGGTCAACCCGCTGACCTCCCGGGAGAAGATCTCCACCCGGGTGCGCAACCACGAGACGGCCGTCCTGAAGGTCAACGACGCCTACGGCAACCCGATCGAGCTGGCGGCGGTCGTGGTGTGGCGGGTCGAGGACACGGCCCGGGCCGTCTTCGAGGTCGAGGACTTCACCGAGTTCGTGGAGACCCAGACCGAGGCGGCCGTGCGGCACATCGCGATCGAGTACCCCTACGACGCCCACGACGAGGGCGGGCTGTCCCTGCGGGAGAACGCCGAGGAGATCACCGAGAAGCTCGCGGCCGAGCTGCACGCCCGGGTCGAGGCCGCCGGGGTGAGCATCATCGAGTCCCGCTTCACGCATCTCGCGTACGCTCCGGAGATCGCCTCCGCGATGCTCCAGCGCCAGCAGGCGGGCGCGGTCGTGGCGGCCCGCAAGCAGATCGTGGAAGGCGCGGTGGGCATGGTCGAGCTGGCCCTCACGCGCCTGGCGGAGGAGGACATCGTGGACCTGGATCCGGAGCGCAAGGCCGCCATGGTCTCGAACCTGATGGTGGTCCTGTGCGGGGACCGCGCCGCACAGCCGGTCGTCAACACGGGCACCCTCTACCAGTGACCCGGCCCGAGCCCGCCCGCCGGGACGGCGGCCCGGACCGGCCCGCGCCCCCGGCCGGGGAGCCCGCCGCCGGGGCCCCCGCGGCCCCGACGGCCTCCGCCGCCTCCGGCCCGGGGGGACGGGCGGCGCGCAAGCAGGTGCTGCTGCGGCTGGACCCGCAGGTGTACGACGCGCTGGCCCGGTGGGCGGGCGAGGAGCTGCGCAGCGCGAACGCGCAGATCGAGTTCCTGCTGCGCCGTGCGCTGTCCGAGGCCGGCCGGCTGCCCTCCTCCCCCGGGCCGATCCCCCGCCGCGGCCGTCCCCGTAACGCACCGGATTCCTGAGGGACTTCCGCCGGAATTCCACGGCGTGTGCGACCGTTCCGCCTGAGCGCGAATCGATACGCTCACCGCGTCATACACGGCCGCTCGCGGAATTCGAGGCACGCATGGATCCGACCGGCGAGAAGAACGACGGCGTACGAAGGCCGGCCCGGAAGGCGGGTATCGCGGTCGCGGCGGCCGCCACGTTCGCCGGGCTCACCTGGACCGCGGTCTCCCTCACCAGTGGTCTCACGGATTCCAAGCCGCCCACCGCCGCGTGCTCCTACACGCCCACCCGCCCCGGCGGCGGCGCCGCGGTCCCGCCCTTCGACTCCGAGGACGCGGCCCGTCCGTACACGGCGAAGCTCGTCACCGAGGAGGGCACGGTCACCATCGAGGCCCTGACCAAGGACGCGCCGTGCACCACGAACTCGTTCTCCTTCCTGGCCGGGAAGAAATACTTCGACGGCAGCAAATGCCACCGCGTCACCACCGAGGGGATTTACGTATTGGAATGCGGTGACCCCGCGGGGGAGGGTAATGCCGACCCCGGGTACTGGTTCAAGGATGAAAATCTGGCCGGCGCCTCCTATCCGGCGGGAACCGTCGCCATGTCCAAGGCCAAGCCCGGCAGGAACGGCAGCCAGTTCTTCATCACCTACGCCAGTCCCGACTTCCGCCTGCCGCCCAACTGGACCCCGTTCGGGAAGGTCGTCGGCGGGCTGGACGCGGTGAAGAAGATCGCCGCGAAGGGAACGGTGGACGGGAAGCCGGACGGGAAGCCCAAGGAGCCCGTCGTCATCAAGTCGGTCACGGTGGAGCGCCCGGCCCCGTGACCGCGGCCCGAGGCCGGCGCCGTGGAAAAGCGGCGCGGGGCGCCGGCCCGAGGCCGGCGCCCCGCTCGCACGCCGTGCCGTGACGGCGACGGCGACGGCGACGGCGACGGTTACGGGGTGCGGTTCAGCAGTACGAAGCCGTCCCTCTCCTCCACCGTGCGGTACCCCCGCCTCCGGGCGGTGTCCAGGGCGATCCGCTCCTGCATGACCGACAGCGGCCACCGCCGGAGCGGATCGATCTGGGTGTCGACGACGATCCACTGGGGATCGGGCCGGCTGTCCCCCCAGCCGAACAGGCTGACGCTCGTGCGGTCGGCGAGCTGGGGCACGAGGTGTGTCGACGCCTGGACGGTGGCGTCGTCCGGGATTCGGTCCATCACGCTGTGGGCCACCGCGATGCGGGGGTCCTTCGCCCAGGTCAACGGCTGGGTCAGCTGCCACAGCGGATAGTGCGGCAGCAGCAGCAGGGTGACCGCCGCGCAGCCCGCCAGGTAGCGGTACACGCTGCGGACGCCGGAACCCCGCCGGTGCAGGGCGTCGGCGAAGGCCACGAACACGATCGACATGACCACCAGTGAGTAGTGGCCGCCGGTGCCCCAGTGTTCCGGGTAGTTCGAGGCCAGGCGCCACAGCACGGACGGCAGCGCGATCAGTACGAGCGGCGAGCGCAGGGCCATGAACAGGGTGGGGGCGAGGATGAGGATCAGGGTCGTGACCTTCTCCTGCGGAGTGATCAGTCCGAGCGTCAGCTGGTGGAGGAGGTCGAGCAGGCCGCCCTCCGCCTCGCCCACCAGCACGCCGCCCGTGCCCTGGGCGCTTCCGGGGTTGTGCGACGCGAGGTAACCGTCGAACCCGCCGGGATGGAAGGCCCCCAGCACCAGCAGGGCCAGCCCGGTCCCGGCGACGCCCGCCGCGGCGGTGAGGATCCCGGGCCTGCGCCCGCCCTTCCCGCCCCTCCAGGCGATGATCAGGCCGATCACGGCCACGGTGAGACCGAGGTCCTCCTTCACCAGCAGCAGCGGCAGCGCCCACCACGCGGCGGCGCGCAGCCGGCCGTCGGCGAGGGCGGTCAGGGAGAGCGTGAGCAGCGGAAGGGCGAAGGCCCATTCGTGGAAGTCGGTGGCGACCCCGCTGGCCAGGCCCCACGACAGCCCGTAACAGGTGGCGATGACCGCGGCGGCGGCGGGGCCCAGCGTCCGGCGCGCCCAGAAAGCCAGCGGCAGCACGCTCCCGGCGACCAGCGCGGCCTGCGCCACGAGCAGGGCCTTCACCGAGGGCCACAGCCAGTACAGCGGAGCCAGCAGGGCCAGGACGGGCGAGAAGTGGTCTCCGAGGACGGGGAAGTCCGGCCCCTTGACCTCGGAGACGGGCAGGTGTCCCTCCGCGTAGGACCGTACGACCTGGACGAAGATCGCCAGGTCGAAGCTGCGGGAGAGCAGGCGTTCGTGGATCCGCAGCGACAGGGCCGCGTAGATGAAGTACAGCGCCCCGGCCATGGCCCAGATCCACCAGGTGCGCTCGGGGCGGTCCTGTCCGGGCGGCTGCGGCGCAGCCCGTTCCTCGGTGACTGCCTGCTGGGGCGGGAGTGTGGCCGGGGTCCCGGCGGGTGCGTGCATGAACCGTCAAGATGCCAGCAACCTCCCGGACCGGGGCCGGAGTTGCATTCCGTGTGGGCGGTTTGCGGCCGGATTCCCTTCGGATGGCGGACGCCGGTGGTCGCAGGGCCCTCTATACATCACGCGTATACACACGGTGTACAGTCACGGGCATGTCCATCGGTCACACGCTCCTCGGCCTCCTGGAGGCCGGCCCGCGCCACGGCTACGACCTCAAGCGGGCCTTCGACGAAAAGTTCGGCCACGACCGCCCCCTCGCCTACGGGCAGGTCTACTCGACGATGTCCCGCCTCCTGAAGAACGGCCTCGTCGAGGTCGAGGGGATCGAGAGCGGCGCCGGGCCGGACCGCAAGCGGTACGCGATCACCGACGCCGGCATCACCGACGTCGAGACCTGGCTCTCGCAGCCCGAGAAGCCCGAGCCGTACCTGCACTCGGTGCTCTACACCAAGGTCGTCCTCGCCCTGCTCACCCACCGCAGCGCGAGCGGCCTCCTGGACACCCAGCGCGCCGAGCACCTGCGCCTCATGCGGATCCTGACCGCACGCAAGCGCAAGGGCGACATCGCCGACCAGCTCGTCTGCGACCACGCCCTGTTCCACCTGGAGGCCGACCTCCGCTGGCTGGAGCTCACCGCCGCCCGCCTCGACCAGCTCGCCCAGGAGGTACGCCGATGATGCCGGCCGGATCACTGCTCGCCGCCACGGACCTCCACAAGGCCTACGGCAGCACCAAGGCGCTCGACGGCGCGGAGTTCTCCGTCCACGCCGGCGAGGTCGTCGCCGTCATGGGCCCCTCCGGCTCCGGCAAGTCGACGCTGCTGCACTGCCTCGCCGGCATCGTCACCCCCGACTCCGGCTCCGTCACGTACGCCGGCCGCGAGCTCGCCACGATGAGCGACGCGGAGCGCAGCGCCCTGCGCCGCTCCGATTTCGGCTTCGTGTTCCAGTTCGGGCAGCTCGTGCCGGAGTTGACCTGCGTGGAGAACGTGGCGCTGCCGCTGCGGCTGGCCGGCGTCCGGCGCAAGGAGGCCGAGGCCACCGCCCTGCACTGGATGGAGCGGCTCCAGGTCGAGGACCTGGCCCGCAAGCGCCCCGGTGAGGTCTCCGGCGGCCAGGGCCAGCGCGTGGCGGTAGCCCGGGCGCTGGTCACCGGACCCCGGGTGATCTTCGCCGACGAGCCCACCGGCGCGCTCAACTCCCTCAACGGGGAGCTCGTGATGCAGCTGCTGACGGAGGCCGCCCGGTCCGCGAACGCCGCCGTCGTCCTCGTCACCCACGAGACCCGCGTGGCCGCGTACTCCGACCGCGAGATCGTGGTGCGCGACGGCAGGTCGCTCGACATGGAGCGCGTCATATGAGCACCCTGCGCGCATGGGCCCGGGACCTCGGCATGGGCGTCCGCTTCGCCTTCGGCGGCGGCCGCGAGGGCTGGACCCGCACCCTGTTCACCGGCGTGGGCGTCGGCCTCGGCGTGGCCCTGCTGCTGATCTCCACCGCCCTGCCGAGCGCACTCACCGCCCGCTACGAACGCAGCGACGCCCGCTCCACGATGGACGCGCCGAGGGCCGAACGGCCGGGCCGCGACACCCTGTTGGTCATGGGCGCCGAGCAGACGTACCACGACACGTCGATCGAGGGCTCCCTGCTGCGGGCCGAGGGGCCGGACGCGCCCGTCCCGCCGGGTCTGGAGAGGATCCCCGGCCCGGGCGAGATGGCCGTCTCCCCCGCCCTGAAGCAGCTGCTGGACTCCCCGGACGGCGCGGAGCTGCGCGAGCGCCTCGACTGGCGGATCTCCGGGATCATCGGCGACCCGGGCCTGATGGGCCCCGGCGAGCTCCTCTTCTACGCCGGCAGCGACCGCCTGCAGAAGACCGGCCCCGAGCAGTACCAGGTCGTCCGGATCAGCGGCTTCGCCCCCGTCGAGGACCGCGAGGGGCTCGACCCGGTGCTCACGCTGCTGGTGGTGATGACCTTCGTCGCGCTGCTGCTGCCGGTGGCCGTGTTCATCGCCTCCGCCGTGCGCTTCGGCGGTGAGCGCCGCGACCTGCGCCTCGCGGCGCTGCGGCTGGTCGGCGCGGACGCCCGGACGGTGCGCCGGATCGCCGCCGGGGAGGCCCTGGCCGGCTCCCTCGTCGGGCTGCTGCTGGGCGCCGGGTTCTTCGCGGTGGGCCGCGAGCTGGCGGGCAGCTTCACGCTCCGCCAGCGCAGCGTCTTCCCCGCCGACCTGGACCCCTCGCCGGGACTGGCCGCCCTGGTCGCGGTCGTGGTGCCGGCGGCGGCGGTCGCGGTGACCCTGATCGCGCTGCGCGGCGTGGTCATCGAACCGCTGGGCGTCGTCCGCACGGCGGCCCCGCGCGGCCGCCGCATGTGGTGGCGGCTGCTGCTGCCGCTGGGCGGACTGGGCCTGCTGGTCCCGCTGACGGGCCGCGGCAACGAGGCCGGGGACTTCAACCAGTGGCAGGTCAGCGCCGGCGTCGCGCTGCTCCTGGTCGGCATCACCGCGTTGCTGCCGTGGCTGCTGGAGCGGCTCGTGGCCGGGCTCTCCGGCGGCCCGGTCTCCTGGCAGTTGGCCATCCGGCGCCTCCAGCTGACCGGTGGCGGCGCCGCCCGGCCGGCCAACGGCGTGGCCGTCGCCGTCGCCGGGGCGATCGCCCTGCAGATGCTCTTCGCCGCCGTGGAGAGCGACTACGTCGCGTCCACCGGGCAGGACCCGGCCCGAGCGGCGCTCGCGATCAGCCTTCCCCCGGGCCAGGAGTCCACGGGCGACCTCGCCGCGAAGGTCGCGGCCGCCGAGGGCGTCGTCGCGGCGGTCCCGCTGACCGCGCTCTACGGGCAGCGGCCGGGCCCCGACGACGGGACGCGCACCGAGATCACCGTCGGCACCTGCGAGGCGCTGCGCGAGGTCGCCGAACTGGACTCGTGCGCGGACGGCGACTCCTTCGTACTGGCGGATCCCTACTCCGGCACGCCGCTGCGGCCGGGCGAGAAGCTGGCCATCGACCCGCTCCTGGACTTCGACCCGGACTCCGGGCGCTCCAAGGCCGCCGTCGAATGGGCCGTCCCGGCGGGCGCGCTCCCGGTCACCGGCCGCGCGGACCCGACCGGCAGGATTCGCGGCGGGGTCCTGGTGACTCCCTCGCTGTCCCCGCGGGGGGTGGGCGCGGCGGAGAACGCGCAGGTCTTCGTACAGGTCGACGAGTCCGTGCCGGACGCCCTGGAGAAGGTCCGCACGGCCGCCCTCAGGGCCGATCCGCTCAGCCGCACGCTGACGCTGAAGTACACCAGGGAGAAGGCCGGTTACTCGGCGATCCGCACGGGCCTGTTCTTCGGCGCGACGGCGGTGCTGATCCTGATCGGCGCGAGCCTGCTGGTCTCGCAGCTGGAGCAGTTGCGCGAGCGCAGGAGGCTGCTGTCGGCGCTGGTCGCCTTCGGTACGAAGCGCTCGACGCTGAGCCTGTCGGTGCTGTGGCAGACGGCGCTGCCGATCGGGCTGGGCCTGGCGCTGGCCGCGGCGGTGGGGGTGGGGCTGGGGGCGGTCCTGATGCGGATGACCGGGCGGACGGTGCGGGTCGACTGGGCGTCGGTGGCCGCGATGACGGGCACGGGGGCGGCGCTGGTCGCCGCGGTGACCCTCCTCAGCCTGCCGGCCCTCCTCCGCGTCATGCGCCCGGACGGCCTGCGGACGGAGTGACCGCCGCAGCGCCGCCGCCGGGGCTCCGCCCGCACCCCGCGCCTCAAACGCCGGCGGGGCTGTTTTCCCCCGGCCGGGCCGCAGCCGAAATCCAGCCCCGCCGGCGTTTGAGGCGCGGAGTCTGGGGCGGAGCCCCGGCAACGGCGCCGCGCCGGCGCCAACCCGCCGCGGCAGCACCCGGCGGGGTCCGGGCCGCGTTTGGTCGGGCGGTCAGTCCGCCAGGCAGACCGGCAGGAGACGGACCGCCTCCCGGAGGGCGGCCGCGACCGCGCGGAACTCCTCCTCCCGCGCCGTCCCCGTCCGCATCGCCAAGGCGACCCGCCGCGCCGGCGCGGGCTCCGCGAAGTACCCGGTGGCCAGCCGCTCGTTCCGCGCCGTCTCCAGCCGCAGCGCGGTCCGCGGCAGCAGCGTCACCCCGAGTCCCCCTGCGACCAGTTGTACGAGGGTGGACAGCCCGGCGGCGGTCGTGGTGACGTCCGCGCCCGAGGCCCGGCCCGCCTCGCGGCAGATGTCCAGGGCCTGGTCGCGCAGGCAGTGCCCCTCGTCCAGCAACAGCAGCTGCAGTCCCCGCAGTTCCTCCAGCGGGATGTCCCGCCGCCCCGCCAGCTCGTGCTCCCGGGGCGCCAGCAGGACGAATTCCTCGTCGAAGAGCGGCAGTTCGGTGACCCCCGGCACACCCAGCGGCACCGCGAGCAGCAGCAGGTCCAGCCGCCCGCCGGCCAGGCCCTCCAGCAGCGAGGCCGTCTGCTCCTCGTGGACCTGGAGGTCCATCCCCGGGTAACGCCCGCGGAAGAGCCGCAGCACCGTCGGCAGCAGGTACGGCGCCACCGTGGGGATCACCCCGAGCCGCAGCACCCCGGTGAACGGCGCCCGCACGGCCTCGGCTTCCTCCATGAGCCCGCCCACGGCGTCCAGCACCGTCCGCGCACGCGCCGCGATCCGCTCCCCCGCCGGCGACAGCAGCACCTTGCGCGTGGTCCGCTCCAGGAGCCGTACGCCGAGGGCCTCCTCCAGCGCGGAGACGGCCCCCGAGAGCGCGGGCTGGCTCATGCCGATCGCCGCCGCCGCGTCCCGGAAGTGCAAGTGCTCGGCGACCGCCGCGAAGGCACGCAGCTGCGCGAGCGTCGGCTGCTTCGCGGGCTTCGCTCCCCTGTTACCCGTAGCCACTGATAGGCACCTCCGATCACCTGCCGCAAGAGTAGCTATTTCTGTAATCAATGCCGGTGTGCCAGCATGTGAGATCCGTCCAACCCCCTCGGAAAACCCCCAAAAAGGGCTCTTTCCATTCCGTAAGGAGAGCGCGTGCTCACTGTCGGCGACCAGTTCCCCACCTTCGACCTGACCGCGTGCGTCTCGCTCGAAGCAGGCAGCGAGTTCGCGCAGATCGACCACAAGACGTACGAGGGCAAGTGGAAGGTCGTCTTCGCCTGGCCCCTCGACTTCACCTTCGTCTGCCCGACCGAGATCGCCGCCTTCGGCAAGCTGAACGAGGAGTTCGCCGACCGCGACGCGCAGATCCTCGGCTTCTCGCTCGACTCCGAGTACGTGCACCACGCCTGGCGCAAGGACCACGCCGACCTGCGTGACCTGCCCTTCCCGATGATGTCCGACATCAAGCGCGAGCTGTCGACCGACCTCGGCATCCTGGGCCAGGACGGTCTGCCGATGCGCGCCGTCTTCATCGTGGACCCGAACAACGAGATCCAGTTCTCGATGGTGACCGCCGGTTCCGTGGGCCGTAACCCCAAGGAGGTCCTGCGGGTCCTCGACGCCCTGCAGACCGACGAGCTGTGCCCCTGCAACTGGAACAAGGGCGACAGCACCCTCGACGCCGGCGCCCTGCTGGCCGGTGAGTGACGATGTCCCTCGACTCCCTCAAGTCCGCCATACCGGACTTCGCCAAGGACCTGAAGCTGAACCTCGGTTCGGTCATCGGGAACCAGGACACCCTCACCCAGCAGCAGCTGTGGGGCACGGTCCTGTCCTGCGCGATCGCCGCCCGCTCCCCGCTCGTCCTGCGTGAGCTGGAGCCGGAGGCCAGGGCCGCCCTGTCTCCGGAGGCGTACACCGCCGCCAAGTCCGCCGCCGCGGTCATGGCGATGAACAACGTCTTCTACCGCACCCGCCACCTGCTCTCCGACCCGGAGTACGGCAACCTGCGGGCGGGCCTGCGGATGAACGTCATCGGCAACCCGGGCGTGGAGAAGGTCGACTTCGAGCTGTGGTCGCTCGCGGTCTCCGCGGTCAACGGCTGCGGCCAGTGCCTGGACTCGCACGAGCAGGTCCTGCGCAAGCACGGCCTGGACCGCGAGACGGTCCAGGAGGCCTTCAAGATCGCCTCGGTGATCCAGGCCGTCGCCGTCACCCTCGACGCGGAAGCGGCCATCGCCGCCGAGTAGTCACCGCTACGGGTCCAGGGCCCCTCGCAGCCGTCACCGGCCGCGGGGGCCCTGCTCGTTCCCGGCGGCGCGCCGCCCGTGCCACCGCACCGCCCCGCCCACCGCACCGCCCCGGCCATCGCGCCGCGCGTGCCACCGCATCGCCCGGCCATCGCGCCGCGCCGGCCACCGCGAGGACGGGGCCGCCGCGTTCACCGCTTCTTCAGTGCCGCCATCATCACGCGCATGTCCTCGATCATCGCCGCCCTGAGCGCGTCCCCGTCGGTCCCGGAGGTCTCGTCCTCCGCCCACCACTGGACCGTGATCGTGAAAACCGCTCCGCCGTCCAGCACCTGAAGCAGCGGCTCCCTCACCGAGCCGCCGATCAGCGCCCGTTCCCCGAGCCCCGGGACCTGCTGCGGCGCGCCGGGCGCGGGGTCCGCGTAGGGATCGATCCGGAGCAGGGTGCCGAACTCCGGCCCGGGGTCTGTCTTCCTGTGCAGGTCGACCCGCGCCTGGCCGTAGTACGAGGCCCGCCCCGGGACCCGCAGCGAGCTGTAGCCGCACAAGGACCAGTCCAGCGCGGGAGATCCGCCGTGGCGCTCCCGGCCCTTCTCGAACCCGCCGGCCAGGGTGCCGAGCCCGCTCAGCGGTGCGTCCTTGCACAGGTCCCCGGAGTGCCGGTACGAGATCCGCGGCGCGGCGGAGAATCGATCCTGCGCCGCCAGGGCCCCGGCCCACACCGCCGAGGCCATCAGGGCCCCGCCGAGCGCCCACAGCCACGGCCGGCGCCCCGCGCGCCCCCGGGGAGCCTCGGGGTGGTCCTCCTCGGCCGGAGGGCCGCCGTGCCACTCGCCGTCGAGCTCGGGCTCGCCGATCACGCGTGCGGGCCGTCCGTGCCGCTGACGGCGGTGGCGCCGTGCGGCGCCGGGCCGACCGGCGAGACGGCGGGGTGCAGCTGCTCGCGCGAGTACGCCCGCAGGTAGACCACGACCGTGTTGGTGACGGCCACCAGCGGCACGGCCACCACGGCCCCGCCGATGCCCGCGATCATCCCGCCGGCCGCCACGACCAGCACCACCGCGAGCGGGTGGACCCGTACCGCCCGGCCCAGGATGAAGGGCTGGAGCACGTGCCCCTCGATCTGCTGCACCGCGAGCACCACGCCCAGCACCGCCAGCGCGATGACCGGACCCTGCGTCACCAGCGCCACGACCACCGCGAGGGCGCCCGAGATGACGGCGCCGACGAGCGGGATGAAGGCGAACAGGAAGATGAAGACGGCGAGCGGCACGGCCATCGTCACGTCGAGGAAGTAGAGCCCGAGGCCGATGAAGACGGCGTCGATGAGCGCGACGAGCACGGTGCCGCGCACGTACGCGGTCAGCGTGCGCCAGGCGCGCGGGCCGGCGCCCGCCATGCCGGGCCGGGCGGTGGCCGGGACGAGGCCGAGCACCCAGGTCCAGATCTTCTTGCCGTCGTAGAGCAGGAAGAGCGTGGAGAACATCGCGAGCAGCATGCCCGTCAGCACCTCGACGAGCACCGTCACGCCCTGCAGGCCGGCGGAGGTGATCTGCTCGGTGTTGGTGCCGATGGTCTCGCTGAGGTTCTTCGCGATGTCGTTGATCTGCTTCTCGGTCACGTGGAACGGACTGTCCAGTGCCCAGGTCTTCAGTTCGTTGATGCCCTCGCGGACCCGGTTGGACAGGTCGTCGAGGTTCTCCATGACCTGCCAGACCACGAACCAGCCGACGAGCCCGATGATCACGAAGCCGAGGATCGCGGTGACGGCGGTGGCCGGCCCGCGCGGCATGCCGAGGCGGCGCAGCCGGACCACGAAGGGCTGGAGCAGCGCGGTGACGAGCATGGCGGCGGCGAAGGCGAGGACGACCAGGCGCACTTCGCTGATCACCTTCATCAGCACCCAGAGCATCCCGGCGAGGAGCAGCAGCCGCCAGCTGACCTCGGCGGCCACGCGCATGCCCCACGGGACCACGCTCGCCGGATCGGGCCGCTCGGGGAGGACGACGGCGGCCGGCTGCCCGTCGTGCTCCGGCGCCGGCGCGCTGCCGGGCACGGCGCGGACGGCCAGGTCGCCCCTCGCCTCGGCCTCGATCTCGGCGCGCCGCTCGTCGAGCGCCGCCTCCATCCGGTTCAGCCTGCGCCCCAGCCGGCCGAGCCAGCCTGCCCTCTTCGACATCTCTTTCCCTTCCCCCCGCCCCGTGGTCACACCTCGAAAGACCGTACACGCGAGGAGCCCCGCACCGTATGACGGTGTGGGGCTCCTCGGGGTTGAGCAGGGGGTGCGGCGGCTCTGGGGCGCCTAGTACCAGCCGTTGGACTGGTGGAAGGTCCAGGCGGCGCAGGGGCTGCCGTACCGGTCGTTCATGTAGTTCAGGCCCCACTTGATCTGCGTCGCGGGGTTGGTGCGCCAGTCGGCTCCGGCGGAGGCCATCTTCGAGCCCGGGAGCGCCTGGACCAGACCGTACGCGCCCGAGGACGAGTTGACGGCCTTGTAGTTCCAGGTGGATTCCTGGTTGATGATGTTGGAGAAGCACTGGAACTGGCCGGCCGGGACCATCTGCCGGGCGATGTCCTTGACCTGGGCGACCGTGTAGGAGCTCTGCAGCGCGAAGTCGCCGGCGTCGCGGGCGGCGGAGCGGCTGGCCACGTCCTTCGCCTCGCGGTCCGCCTTGGCCTTGGCCTCGGCGTCCGCCTTCTCCTTCTCCGCGGCGGCCTTCTTGGACTTGGCGTCCTCGGCGGCCTGCAGGCGGGCGGCCTCCTCCGCCGAGCGCTTGGCGTCGGCGTCGGCGGCGTGGGCGATGGAGTCGGCCTGCTGGGTCAGGGACCCGCTCTGGACCGATGCCTGGTCGCCGACCGGGATGTCAGTGAGGAGAGTCGCGCCGGACGCTGTCGTTTCGAGGTCGTTCGAGGGGTCGCCGGCGGCAACGCCCACGACTGCTCCGACGGTGGTGACCGCGGTGGCCGAAGCCACTGCGAACCCCCGGACCGAGATCCGGCTCACACGGTGTCCTTCCAGCAGCGTCCGCAGTGACCGCGCGGGCGCAAAATTGCCCTCGACTCTGGCCTCCGTGGTTCTTGGGTCACTGGAGGCGCTGGCCCGTGGGCAGCTCCCTTGCGGGGCTGCCGCGTGAATCTCCGGGCGGCATACGGCAGTCGGCTGTGGAGTTGTGGTGCTGCGCGTACCTCACGGGAGGTACAGGTGTGCCGTATGCGGGGCCTGACGGAAACCAGACTCTGCCGGACCGCCACGCCGCAAGGCAATTCTCCGTTGCGTGGGAAAGGTCACACCTGCGCCGTTGCCGCCGATTCGGCGAAAGGGCTGTGCAGCACGGCGCCGCCCGGCTAGGCTCTCGGGCCTTTGCCGGGCGGCGCCAACTCTCTTTCCCGCTATGGGCGTTTTACCCCTCTGCGCCCCTTACAGCGATTCGAGCATCTCCGTGACGAGCGCCGCGATCGGGGACCTCTCGGAGCGGGCCAGCGTGACGTGCGCGAAGAGCGGATGCCCCTTCAGTTTCTCGACCACGGCGACGACTCCGTCGTACCGGCCGACCCTGAGGTTGTCGCGCTGGGCCACGTCATGGGTGAGAACGACCCGCGAATTCGCCCCGATCCGGGACAGAACGGTCAGCAGGACGTTCCGTTCCAGCGACTGGGCCTCGTCCACGATGACGAACGCGTCGTGGAGCGAACGGCCGCGGATGTGCGTGAGCGGCAGGACCTCCAGCATCCCGCGGTTCAGCACCTCCTCGATGACCTCCTTCCCGGCCACCGCCGAGAGGGTGTCGAAGACCGCCTGCGCCCAGGGGCTCATCTTCTCGGAGGCGTCACCCGGCAGATAGCCGAGGTCCTGGCCGCCCACCGCGTACAGCGGCCGGAAGACCATCACCTTCTGGTGCTGCCGGCGCTCCAGCACCGCCTCCAGCCCCGCGCACAGGGCCAGCGCCGACTTGCCGGTGCCGGCCCGGCCGCCCATCGAGATGATCCCGATCTCGGGATCGAGGAGGAGGTCGAGCGCGATGCGCTGCTCGGCGCTGCGGCCGTGCAGCCCGAAGGCCTCGCGGTCGCCCCGTACGAGCTTGACGTTGCCGTCGGCCGTGACCCGGCCGAGTGCCTTGCCGCGCTCGGACATCAGGACCAGTCCGGTGTGCACGGGCAGTTCGGCGGCCTCCGGCACGTAGAGCCGGTCCTCGGAGTAGAGGAGGTCGATCTGCTCCCCGGAGAGGGAGAGCTCGCTCATACCCGTCCAGCCCGCGTCCGTGATCGCGAGCTCGGCGCGGTACTCCTCCGCGAGCAGGCCCACCGAAGAGGCCTTGATGCGCAGCGGGAGATCCTTCGAGACGACCGTGACGTCGTAGCCCTCGGCCTGGAGGTTGCGGGCGACCGCCAGGATGCGCGAGTCGTTGTCCCCCAGCCTGAAGCCGGCGGGCAGGACACCCGGGTCGGAGTGGTTGAGCTCGACGCGCAGGGTGCCGCCCAGATCACCCAGCGGGATGGGGGCGTCGAGGCGACCGTTGCGGACCCGGATGTCGTCGAGCAGGCGCAGGGCCTGGCGCGCGAAGTAGCCGAGTTCGGGATGGTGCCTCTTGGCCTCCAGCTCGGTGATCACCACGATCGGGAGCACGACCTCGTGCTCGTCGAAGCGGGAGATCGCGTTGGGGTCTGCCAGCAGGACGCTGGTGTCGAGGACGTAGGTCCGCCTGTCGGGCAGGCGGCGCTTTGTGCTGGTCACCACGGAAGGACGTACCCCCTCGGAAGAGGTCGGGCCATGAAGACCGGACCGGTCATCGGCACCCATGCCGGGCCGATTTCCGGCCCTCCCACTCCGTCCGTGCGAACCGCACGTGCGTCCTGGTGCAAAGGGCCTCCCGGGCGGACGGCCCCATGCCGTCCGCTGAGACTCGACACCCGTGGATCGGGCATCGACCTGAAAGGGATATTCCCCGATCAGGCCAGGCCATGCCTTGGCATATGACGGACGCTCGGTGAATCCCTGGTGAAGGGTTGCGGGAGGTGCCGTGCCGGGGCCCGAGGCGCCGTCAGGCGCCCTGGGGGGCGGAGGGGCTGGAGGGGGCAGGGGCCTCAGGTGCCGTAGCGCCGGTGGCGGGCCGCGTAGTCGCGCAGCGCGCGGAGGAAGTCGACCTTGCGGAAGGCCGGCCAGAAGACCTCGCAGAAGTAGTACTCGGAGTGCGCGCTCTGCCAGAGCATGAATCCGGACAGCCGCTGCTCGCCGCTGGTGCGGATCACGAGGTCCGGGTCGGGCTGGCCGCGCGTGTAGAGGTGCTCGGCGATGTGGTCGATGTCCAGGATCTCGGCGAGCTCCTCGAAGGAGGTGCCCTTCTGCGCGTGCTCCAGGAGCAGCGAGCGGACCGCGTCCGCGATCTCCTGGCGGCCGCCGTAGCCCACGGCGACGTTGACGAGTATCCCGTCGATGTCCTGAGTGGCCTGCTCGGCCTCCTTCAGGACGGTCTGCGTCTGCGAGGGCAGGATGTCCAGGTTGCCGACGTGGTGGACGCGCCAGCGGCCGTCCGCGGCGAGGCCCCGCACGGTGTTTTCGATGATGTTGAGCAGCGGACGGAGCTCGACCTCGGGCCGGTCCAGGTTGTCCGTGGAGAGCATCCACAGGGTGACGACCTCGACGTCGGTCTCGGTGCACCAGCCCAGCATCTCGGAGATCTTGTCGGCCCCGGCCTGGTGGCCCTGCTCCGTCGTGCCCCCGGACGCCTTCGCCCAGCGCCGGTTCCCGTCCAGGATGACGCCGATGTGCTTGGGCGCCGCGTCATGGTCGAGGCGGCCTTCCACCCGGCGTGCGTAGAGCCTGTACACCAGGTCGCGCAGCTTCACGATCTTCCAGCCCCTCCGTGCAATGCCCCCGTGCGATTGCGGTGCGGTCCCACCCCCGAGGCGGCCACATTACTGCGCGCCGGGAGGGGGTACCCAACTCGGTCTGTCACAACTCCGTGATAGGGAGGACAACGTGACTGATACCAATCCCTATCGGGCAGAACCCTCGCGCTACGACTCCATGGAGTACCGGCGCACCGGCCACAGCGGCCTCAAGCTCCCGGCCATCTCCCTGGGCCTGTGGCACAACTTCGGCGACGACCGGTCCCTGGCCTCCCAGCGGGCGATCCTCCGCCGGGCCTTCGACCTCGGCGTCACCCACTTCGACCTGGCGAACAACTACGGCCCGCCCCCCGGCTCGGCCGAGCTGAACTTCGGCAAGATCTTCGCGCAGGACTTCGCGCCCTTCCGCGACGAGCTGATCCTCTCCACCAAGGCCGGCTACCACATGCACCCGGGGCCGTACGGGGAGTGGGGCAGCCGCAAGTACCTGCTCGCCTCGCTCGACGCCTCGCTGAAGCGGATGGGCGTGGACTACGTCGACGTCTTCTACTCGCACCGCTTCGACCCGGACACCCCGCTGGAGGAGACCATGGGCGCCCTCGCGTCCGCGGTCCAGCAGGGCAAGGCGCTGTACGTCGGCGTCTCCTCCTACACGGCGGAGCAGACGGCCGAGGCGGCGAGGATCCTGCGCGACATGGGCGTGCGCCCGCTGATCCACCAGCCCTCGTACTCCATGATCAACCGCTGGACGGAGGAGGACGGCCTGCTCGACACCCTGGAGGAGGCCGGCATGGGCTGCATCTCCTTCGCGCCGCTCGCGCAGGGGCTGCTGACGGGCAAGTACCTCAAGGACATCCCGGCGGGCTCGCGGGCCACCCAGGGCAAGTCCCTGAACCCGGCGCTGCTCTCGGAGGACGTCGTACGGCGCCTGGGCGGGCTCAACGAGATCGCCGCGCGGCGCGGCCAGTCCCTGGCGCAGCTGGCGCTGACGTGGGTGCTGCGCGACGAGCGGATGACGTCGGCCCTGATCGGCGCGTCGAGCGTGGAACAGCTCGAAGAAAACGTGGCGGCACTGGCCGGAGACCGGCTCTCGGAGGCCGAACTGGAGGAGATCGACTCCTTGGCGGTGTCCACGCCCGGCACGAACATCTGGGCCCAGCGCGGCTGACCTGCGAGTTTGCCCGAAGGGCCGGGAGAACGAAAAACGGGCCGGTCCGTGGGGGGGATACGGACCGGCCCGAGGGGGGGGTTCCACCATAACCCTTCGTAAAGCGTGATGCGTGCATTGCGGCGACACGATTACGCTCCGAAACCGCCCAGCAGCACTCCGGTGAGTGCTCCGGCGGCCATGAAGGGGCCGAACGCGAAGGCGCGCTTCCGGGCTTCCGGGCCCTTCAGGGCCTGTGGGAGCCCGTAGAGGGCCCCGTAGAGGAACCCCAGGAAGGCCCCGGCGGCCCATACCCCCCACCCGTACCACCCAAGAGCGACACCCACCGAGAGCGCCAGCTTGACGTCGCCGAAGCCCATGCCCGCGGGGTTGATCAGGAACAGCAGGAGGTACGCGGCCCCGAGCGCGCCGCCGCCGAGGAGCGCGCCCCGCCAGTCGCCGGCGGCGCGGGGCAGCAGGGCGGCCGCGGCGAGGCCGGCGGCGGCGGTGGCGGCGAGCGGGAGGGTCAGTACGTCGGGCAGCCGGTGCACGGCCCGGTCGACGAGGGCGAGCAGCACGAACAGCGGCGCGAGCCCCACGTACACCCCCGCCTCGGGCCGCACCCCGACGGCGCCCGCGATCCCGGCGCAGACCGCCCCGACGAGCGCGGCCAGGGGGGCACCCCGCCGCCCGTAGGCGTGCGCGGCGCCGGCGGGCGGTACGGCGCCGACATGCGCCACGGCGTCGGCGGGCGGTGGCGCCGGTGGCTCCCCGCCCGGCCGGGGCGCCCGTAGCGCCGCCTGCCGGGCGTCGGCGTCCGTGCGGCAGCGGGCCGGGCCGAGCCAGCCGGCCAGCCGGTGGCCCTGCGGGCAGCTGTCCCGCCAAGGGCTCCCGGGCTCGACGGAAAGCCGGTACACCGCCCGCGGCAGCAGCCAACCGGCGGCGGCGCCGTAGCCCGCGGCGAGAACGATCAGCACGACACCCATCCGGCGACGGTAGCGCCGGACGGGTGGCCGTGGGTGCCGCTGCGCGGGGCCTTTCCCCCACCCCGCCCCTTCCCGAACCGGGGCTCCGCCCCGGACCCCGCTCCTCAGACGCCGGAGGGGCTGGGTGTGCCCCCGGCGGGGCCGGAGATCCGCCGCAGGCATCTCCAGCCCGTCCGGCGTTTGAGGACCGGGGTCCGGGGGCGGAGCCCCGGGGAACGGTGGAAGGGCGGGTAGGGGACCGGCCCCGCGCAGCGGCCCCGGCCCCTAACCTGACCGCATGGCGAACTGGCGGGACGCGCACGGCACGCTCACGGTGGAGGGGACCCGGGTCCCCCTGGAGGTCGCCGCGAGCTACCGCGCCCGCACCCGCGGCCTCCTCGGCCGCACCGGAATCACCGGCGCGCTCCTCCTGACCCCCGCCGCCTCCGTGCACACCTTCCGCATGCGGTTCGCCATCGACGTCGCGTACCTCGACCGGAACCTGCGCGTGCTCGCCGTCACCACCATGGCCCCCGGCCGCCTCGGCCTCCCCCGGCCGCGTTCCCGGCACGTCCTGGAGGCCGAGGCCGGGGCGATGGCCGCGTGGGGCCTGCGGGTCGGGGCGACCGTGGAGGCGGATGTGCCCGGGCGTCTCACGCACGGCTAGGCGAGGCTCCGCACCGGCGGTAGGTTGGGGCGGTTGAGCTGGGGTCTCAGGGGAGCGGCATGACGGAGAACGCGCGGGTCAAGGCGCTGGAGCAGATCATGCCGGCGACGCACGGCGCAGACGAGGACATCGACTGGCGGGCGGCCGAGTCCGCCTGGGGGACCCGCTTCCCGGCCGATTTCGTCGCGTTCATGGGCCGCTTCGGCGCGGGCTCCATCAACGGCGAGGCCAGCATCCTGCTTCCGCTTCCCAAGCCCGGCCTCCAGTGGGCCCCGGCGGAGATGGCCGAGGAGACCGCCAACGCCCGCCAGATCTGGGAGGACGAGGGCGGCCGGGCCGCCTTCGACGTGGACCCGGAGTCGATCCTCGCCTGGGGCGTCACCGGCGGCTCGGACATCCTGTGCTGGCTCACCTCCGACCCGGACCCCGACCGCTGGCCGGTCCTCGTCTGCGGGCGGCACACGGCGGACGCCTTCGCCGTCCATCCGTACGGCATGGCCGAATTCCTGTACCGGCTCTGCTCCGACGAGTTCGACGTGAGCCCGGTCAGCATCACCTTCTGGGACGGCGGCCACCTGAGCTTCGTGCACTGGCGCAAGGCCCAGCGCCGTTGGCAGGAGGGCCGCAACCCGGAGACCGGCGAGCCGGACCCGTACGCCGGCGACTTCACCGACTGACCGCCGCCCCAGCCCGGTCCGGCCCCGGACACCTGCAGGCACCTCCCGGCCCCTCGGGCCGGTTCCAGCCCGTTCCGAAACAGGAAACGGGCTTTTCGGCATGTCTACGCGCGTCCGAATTGTGGATCGCATATCGGAAAACACAATAAGAAAAAGCCCCACTTGGAGCATTGAACACAAGTGAGGCCCCAATGGAACCAACCCACCCCCCTTCGGGAGAGAATTCCGGCCAACGGGCCACGGAGGGACACCCCAGCCCGGAGTGACTCATAAGTAGCATCGCCAGCCAAAAGAAATTCAGGGGAATACACCCGTGCGACGAAGGATTTTCGGAGCGCCCGCCACAGCGGTCGTGCTCGGTCTGTCGGTAACTCTGACCGGATGTGGTGAGGACTCCGGGGACGCCGCCGACGGCGAGGGCACCCTGCATCTGGTGGCCGCCGAATACGGCGACAACCCGGCCACGAGTTCCAAGGCTTTCTGGGACAAGGTGACGTCCGATTTCACCACCGCCCACCCCGGCATCAAGGTCGACGTGAAGCTCCTGCCGTGGGCCGACATCGACCGCGAGGTCTCCCGCATGGTCAAGGCCGGCAAGGCGCCGGACATGGCCCTCATGGGCTCGTACTCGGACTTCGCTGCGGAGGGAAAGCTGTATTCCGCGGACGAGCTCCTCTCGGTCACCGCCGAGGCGAACTTCCTGCAGCCCCTCGCCGAGGCCGGTTCCGTCGGGACGACCCTCTACGGCCTGCCCTTCGTGGCGAGCAGCCGTCTGCTGTTCTACAACGAGGCGCTCTTCGACAAGGCCGGCATCAAGAACCCCCCCAAGACCTGGGCCGACCTCAAGGCCGACGCGCAGGCGCTCAAGAACAAGGGGGTGAAGTTCCCGTACGCGATGCCCCTGGGCCCGGAGGAGGCGCACGCCGAGGCGCTCATCTGGGAGCTCAGCAACGGCGGCGGCTACGCGGACAGCAGCGGCAACTACAGCCTGGCCTCCGAGCAGAACATCCGGACCTGGAGCTGGGTGAAGCAGGAACTGGTCGGAAACGGTCTCACCGGGCCCGTGCCGCCGTCGCAGCTCAACCGGGCCGACGCCTTCGACGCCTTCCTGGCCGGTGACGTCGGCATGCTCAACGGCTATCCCTCGCTCCTCCACGAGGCGCGCGCCAAGGGCATCAAGGTCCGGACCGTCGAGATGCCGGTCTCGGACAACCTGGGCGCCGGGGAGACCCCTCCGACGGTCGGCGTGGCCGACTGGATGATGGCGTTCAAGCAGAACGGCAACCGCAAGGCGATCGGCCAGTTCCTGGACTTCGTGTACCAGGACAAGAACCTGTCGGAGTTCGCCAGCCGGTACCACCTGCTGCCGTCCACCACGTCCGCCTCGCGCGCCGCGGGCGGCAACGGCGCCGACGGCGGCGACGGCGGCATCGACAAGAACGACACCCAGTTCCTGACCGCGCTGCGCGGCGCCCAGCTCTACCCGGTCAACGACCCGACCTGGGTGACCGTCAGCGACACCATCAAGCGCAACATCGGCCGCGCGGTCGAGCCCAACGGCAACCCGAAGGCCGTTCTGGAGGAGATCGCCGCCAAGGCGAACGAAGCCTCCAAGAAGCACTGAAGGACCCCCTGATCCGGGACCTTCGCCCCCTGCCACGGCGCACCCCCTGCGGCAGGATGGGCATGACGGCACTCGATCCGAGGCCGCGGCCCGGTCGCCCGCCCAGCACCCACAAGGTGCGCGGGGCGACAGGCCACCTCCCCTGCGCGACCCCCTCCGTCAGCGCTGCCGACCCTGGTCCTGGGCGAACGCCGTGCGGTACTGCTCGCAGCTGGAGTCCCAGCGCAGCGTGCCGTTGAGCGTCCCGTAGCCCGACCGCGTGACGGACCATTCCACCGTGTACTCACCGGTGTCACACGCGATCCGCTTGTCGCCCGCGACCTTCGCCCGCCCCGTCGCCGGCTTGCCCGTCAGCTCCTGGTGCACTTCCGCCGCCTTCGCGCGGTCCCCCGCGCGCCGCAGGACGGCGTGCACGACGATGGGGTGCTTGCCGTCCTTGGTCGTCAGCGCCTTCTTGACCACGGCCGAGTCCGACACCGCCCACGCGAACTCGTAACCCGGCTGCCAGGCCAGGGTCTTGGGGTCGGGGACCTGCCGCTCGTAGTCCGGCGCGGCCGCCGGGCCGGGGCGGGTGACCGTCTTGTACTGGATCCCCGGGTGGAAGCGGAACTGGGCCTCCACCTTGTGCATCTCGTCCTTGGTCCACATCGACTTCATGGCCTTCTCGCCGTCGGACGGGTCCTGGAGGTACGAGGTCCCCTCGGCGGCGGTGGCCGCCTGGCCGAGGGCGGGAGCGAGGGCCGCGGCGGCGGTGGCCAGGGCGAGAGCTGCGATGCGGGTGCGCTTCATGCCCGGTCCAACGGGGCCCCGCGGCGGGCCGGAACGACACCGGGCGCGCATTCACCCGTACGGGAGCCCGTGGAGCACGGAATATCCGGTGACCGGCGCCGGTTGGCGGATCCCTGACGACTGCAAATGATCTACGGGGGATCCGATGGGCGTGCGCGTGAACGGAACGGTGGCCGCGGGCTGGGAACCGGTGCGGGAGGAGTTCGAGGCCTTCGCCGCAGCCGAAAGGCACTCCCCCGAGGCACAGTTCGCGGTGCACCACGGGGGCCGGCGGGTAGTCGACCTGTGGGCGGGCGAGGACACCGACGGGTCCACCCTGAGCGGGGTGTACTCGGTCACGAAGGGTGCGGCGCACCTGGTGGTGGCGCTGCTCGTGCAGGACGGCGTACTGGAATGGGACCGTCGGGTGTCGGCGTACTGGCCGGAGTTCACCGGGGACGGCAAGGAGCGGCTGACCCTGCGCGGGCTGATCAGCCACCGGGCGGGGCTGGTCAACGCCGACGAGGGCTTCGACTACCACGAGCTGGCGGACGACCCGCTGGTCGCCGCGCGGCTGGCGGCGCAGAAGCCCTTCTGGGAGCCCGGGACCGCGTACGGCTACCACGCGTTCGTGATCGGCGCGCTGACCGGCGAGGTGGTGCGGCGCGCGACGGGCCGGTCGATCCAGGAGATCTACGAGGAGCGCGTGCGCGCCCCGTACGGGCTGGACCTGTACCTGGGTCTGCCCGAGTCGCTGGAGGGCCGCTGGAAGCCGGTGCTGCCCATGCTGCCGACGCCCGAGCAGGCCGCGGCGCTGGCGGAGCCGAAGCCGGAGCTGCTGCTGGTCGCCTTCAACGCGCACCGGGAGCCCCCGATGGACCTGGTCGTGCACGCCAACCACCCGAGGACGCGCCGGCTCGGCCCGGCCTCGGCCGGCGGGATCGGCACGGCGCGCGGTGTCGCGGCCCTGTACGCGGCGGTCATCGGGGAGGTCGACGGCCGGGCCCCGCTGCTGCGGGCGGAGACGGCGGCCGAGATCGCGAAGCTGCACACGCCGGGCCGGGACCTCGTGACCTCGGAGCCGGACCACTTCGGGCTGGGCTTCAAGCGGCTCCCGAACGTGGGCCCGCAGGCCTTCGGGCACAGCGGCGCGGCGGGCGGTCTCGGCTGGGCGGATCCGGTCACGGGTGTCGCGTACGGCTACACGCGCCGCCGTTTCGCCTTCCCGGGCGGGGCGGCGCCGGAGAACGGTCGCATGACGGCGGCGGTGCTGAAGGTGGTGCGGGGGCTGTAGCCCGGGCGGGGCCGGCCTGCGCGGGGCGCCCGCACGCCGGGCGGCCCGCTCAGGCCTGGCCGGTTTCGATGCGGCTGATCTTTCCGCCGCCGGGGGCGATGAAGAACCGCCAGAGGGTGCGCATCTCCCCCCAGGTGTCGTTGCGGAATTCCGCGACGAGGCTGCGGCCGCCGTCGGACTCGGTGAGGACCTCCATGTGGCCGCCGACGTCGAAGATCTCCTTGTCGATCCACTGCTGGAGGTCGCGGTCGGATCCGTCGTCGGACATCGTCGCGTCGCCGGTCAGGAGGGCGAGGAAGGCTTCCCTGTCGTGCGCGTTGATGGCGCTGACGAGGGCGCCGACCACGGGGTCGGAGAGTTTGCCGGGGGCGATGGCCATGGGGCATCCAGGTGGCTGTGGCGGACGGGGTGCGAACGGGTGCACGTACGTACTTACGCGCCCGACCAGGGAACACCCCGAACACGGCCGCATGGCCGACCCTCACCCGTTCGCCGCCCGACGGCGTGTCAGGCGGGCGGCGGCTCAGGACGTACGGACCGGGAAGCCGGTCGGCCGGCCCTGGTCCCTGAGCCAGGCCAGCACCTGGTCGAGCGCCTCCACGGTCTGCGTGCGGTTGCCGCCGCCGTCGTGGAAGAGCACGGTCGGGCCGTTGCCGATCTCGCGCTTCACGGCGTCGACGACGGCGGCCGTGCCGGGCTTCTCGAAGTCCTTGGTGTCGACGTTCCAGCCGAGCGGGCGCATGCCGTTCGCGGCGGCGATGCGCCGGCTGTCGGGGGTGAACGCGCCGCCGGGAGCCCGGTAGTACTCCACCTTCGCACCGCCGCCCGCGGCTTCCTCGATCAGCTTCTTCGCCTCCAGGATCTGCTGCTCCTGGTAGGCGGGGGGCTTCTTGTCCATGGACGTGTCGTGGGCCATGGTGTGGTCGCAGAGCCGGTGTCCGGCGGCGACGACCTGCTTGACCACGTCGGGGTGGGCCCTGGCCTGCGGTCCGATCATGCAGAAGGTCGCCTTCGCGTCGTACTTCTTGAGCACGTCGAGCACCTTCGGGGTCCACCGGGGGTCCGGGCCGTCGTCGATGGTGATGTTGACCGCGTCCGCGCCGCCCTCCGAGGCGTGGGCTATGGACTGGGGTATCCCCTGCTGCGGCTGCCGTCCTGACTGCTGGTCATTCTTCGCGTCGGCGCCGGTGCCGGTCTGCCGCGACACGTTCCGCTGCGGGTCCTTGTGTCCCGAGTCGACGAAGGCCGCCACTCCCCAGACCGTCGCCCCCACGGCGACGGCCGAGGCCACGACGGCCGCACGGGCCCGGATGCCCTGCTTGTCCATGCTGTCCACTCCCCATCCGCCTTGTCAGCGTCCCTGTGGATCAGGACGATCGGGACAGCGGGGAGGTTCCAGCCAATTGGGCCGTAAAATCCAGCTAATGGGACAGACGGGACTGGTGTGACCAGGCAGAAAGGCCCGGCCCCGGTGGACCAGAGGTCCGCCGGGGCCGGGCCGTTACTCTGCCGTCGTCACCCGTCAGTGGGCGAGCGACTCCTGCTGCGCCGGGGCGGACGCGCCGCCCTCCGCGCCGCCGGCCGGGGCCGGGCCGGCCCCCCGCAGCGGGACCTCCTTGACGAACCAGGCCGCCAAGAAGCCCAGTACGGCGATGGCCGCGCCGAGCAGGAACGCGGAGTGCGTACCGGCAGCCACCGCGTGCTGGTAGGCGTCGCGCACGGCCTCCGGCAGCTTGGCCAGGCTCGCGGCGTCGAGCTGGGCCGAGCCGGCGGCGTTCGCGGCCTGCGGGCCGAGGCGCTCGGACATGGTGTCCGTGACCCGGCTGGTGAACAGGGAACCCATCAGGGCCACGCCGAAGGAGCCGCCGAGCGTGCGGAAGAGGGTCGCGGAGGAGGAGGCGACGCCCATGTCCTTCATGTCGACGCTGTTCTGCGCGACGAGCATGGTGATCTGCATCAGGAAGCCGAGTCCGGCGCCGAGCACGGCCATGTAGAGGCCGGAGACCAGGCGGGTGGTGCCGGTGTCCATCGTCGCCAGCAGGAACAGGCCGACGACCATGAGCGCGCCGCCGACGATCGGGAACACCTTGTACTTGCCGCTGTTGGTGGTGATGCGGCCCGCGATCAGCGAGACGACCATCATCGAGAGCAGCATGGGCAGCAGGAGCAGGCCCGAGTTGGTGGCGGAGGCGCCCTGCACGGACTGCTGGAACAGCGGGAGGTAGAGCACGCCGCCGAACATCGCGAAGCCGACCAGGAAGCCGATCACGGACATCAGGGTGAAGTTGCGGCTGCGGAAGATGTGCAGCGGCATGACCGGCTCGGAGGCCTTGGTCTCGGCGTAGACGAAGGCGGCGATCGACAGGACTCCGAGGACGATCAGGCCGATGATCTCACCGGAGCCCCACGCGTACTCGGTGCCGCCCCAGGTGGTGACGAGCACGGTGGAGGTGATCGCGACCGTCAGCAGCGCCGCGCCGAGGTAGTCGATCTTCGGGCGGGCCTGGTCCGTCCGCTTGGGCAGGTGCAGCACGGCCGTCACCATCGCGAGCGCGACGGCGCCGAGGGGCAGGTTGATGTAGAAGGACCAGCGCCAGCCCATGTGGTCGGTGATGGTGCCGCCGACCAGCGGGCCGCCGATCATGGCGAGGGCCATCACGCCGGCCATCATGCCCTGGTACTTGCCGCGCTCACGGGGCGGGATCAGGTCGCCGATGATCGCCATGACGCCGACCATCAGACCGCCGGCGCCGAGGCCCTGGATCGCGCGGAACCCGATCAGCTGGCCCATGTCCTGGGCCATGCCGCTGAGCGCGGAGCCGATCAGGAAGATGACGATCGAGGTGAGGAAGGAGCCCTTCCGCCCGTACATGTCGCCGATCTTGCCCCAGATCGGCGTGGAGGCCGCGGTGGCCAGGGTGTAGGCGGTGACCACCCAGGAGAGGTGCTCCAGACCACCGAGCTCGCCGACGATCGTGGGCATCGCGGTACCGATGATCATGTTGTCGAGCATGGCCAGCAGCATTGCGATCATGAGGGCCATGAGGACGACCCGAACGCTGCGCGGCTTCACCTCCCGGGAGGTTCCGGCCGATTTCGCCACGTCCACCATGTTCCACTCCCCGTGTGCTTCTTCTGGTACTTATTCGTTCACCGGCACTTACTTGCCGCCCGGCTAGTTCATTACACTGGGGACGGTAGACCCGTAACTTGCCGGGCGTCAAGTAAGTAAGTCTGAGGAGAGTCATGTCCAGCAGCAGTCCGCAGCGGCGCCGTGGCGACACGCGTCAGCGCATCCAGGACGTCGCACTGGAGCTCTTCGCCGAGCAGGGCTACGAGAAGACGTCGCTGCGCGAGATCGCGGAGCGGCTGGAGGTCACGAAGGCGGCGCTGTACTACCACTTCAAGACCAAGGAAGACATCATCATCAGCCTCTTCGAGGACGTGACCCGTCCCATCGACGAGCTGATCGCGTGGGCCGAACAGCAGCCGCCCACCCTGGAGACCAAGCGCGAGGTGCTGCGCCGCTACAGCGAGGCGATGGCGGCCGGCGCCTCGCTCTACCGCTTCATGCACGAGAACCAGGCCACGACCCGCGAGCTGAGCATCGGCGAGACGGTCAAGGCGCGCCTCTTCCGCCTGATCGAGCTGCTGCGCACGGAGGACGGCCCCGTCACGGACCAGGTCCGCTGCGTCAGCGCCCTGTTCACGCTGCACGCCGGGATGATGTTCCTGCAGCACGTGGAGGCCGACCCGGAGGAGACCCGCAAGGCCGCCCTGGAGGTCGCCACGGACCTCATCACCCAGGCCCACCAGGCGCCGCAGCCCACGGCGGGCGGCGGCCGGACGGGGCCGGGGGCGCACGGCGCCACCCGATAGGCAGACAGGCCCAGCGCGGCACCATGGGGGCGTGCGGGGCGGCCTGTACGTTCCGGGCATGTCCGCCAGCACGGTCACCACGACCACCCCCGCGACCCGCAAGTCGCGTCACCTCTACGACGCCTGCCCGCTCTGCTCGGCGGCCGACATCTCCGAGCTGCGCACGGGCGACTGCTCCCACCACGCGCTCTACAAGCCCGTCGTCTCACCGCTCATGGTGTGGATGCGGTGCGGCGCGTGCGAACACGTCTTCACCGAGGGCTACTTCACGGACGAGGTCTGCGCGGAGGTCTTCTCCTCGGCCCACCCGAACCAGCAGCCGGGCGCGGACTTCGAGCAGAACCGCTACGTCTCGGCGCGCATCGTGGAGCGCGTCGCCCGGTACGTCAGCGACGGCACCTGGCTCGACGTCGGATTCGGCAACGGCTCACTGCTGTTCACCGCGGAGGAGTGGGGCTTCCGGCCCGAGGGCCTCGACCTGCGCCCCGCGACGGCCCAGGGGCTGCGCGCGCTCGGCATCGACGCCCACTGCGCCGACCTCACCACCCTCGACGAGCCCGGCCGGTACTCCGTGATCAGCCTGGCCGACGTACTGGAGCACATGCCGTACCCCGGCCAGGGCCTGGTCGCCGCGCACCGGCTGCTGCGGGAGGACGGCGTGCTCTTCGCGTCGATGCCCAACTACGGCTGCGCGGCCTGGCGCCTGCTCGACGCGCGCAGTGCCAACCCGTACTGGGGGGAGCTGGAGCACTTCCACAACTTCAGCCGGGCCCGCCTGTACGCCCTGCTGGAGGAGCACGGCTTCGAGCCCCTGCACTACGCGGTCAGCGAGCGCTACCGCGTGTGCATGGAGGTCGTCGCGCGCCGCCGGTGAGTCCTAGAGGGTGGACCCGGGCCGGCCGAGGCGGCGGTCCGCCTCCTCGATCGGGACGTCGTTGATGCTCGCCTCCCGCCGGCTCATCAGGCCGTCGGGGGCGAACTCCCACTGCTCGTTGCCGTGGCTGCGGTACCACTGGCCGTCGGCGTCGTGCCACTCGTACTCGAAGCGCACGGAGATGCGGTTGCCGGTCCAGGACCAGAGCTCCTTGCGGAGGCGGTAGTCCAGCTCGCGCTCCCACTTGTCGGCGAGGAACGCGCGGATCTCGGCGCGGCCGGTGAGGAAGCGGTCGCGGTTGCGCCAGACCGAGTCCTCGGTGTACGCGAGGGAGACGCGCTCGGGGTCGCGACTGTTCCAGGCGTCCTCGGCGGCCTGGACCTTGGCGCGCGCGGACTCCTCGGTGAAGGGCGGCAGGGGCGGGCGCACGGCGGTGGCGGTACCGGTGGCGGCCTGTGTGTCGGTCACGGTGATCCATCCCTTTCGGCGGGAACGGCGGAACGGCGGAACGGCGGAAACAACGGGAGAACGCTCGTTCTCACACTCTAGAGAACGAGCGTTCTCCCCGCAAGGAAATCTGCACTACCCTGCCCGTATGGACGACGAAGAGGCCCGCACCCGACTGCTCGACGCGGCGGAGGAGCTGTTCTACGCGGAGGGTGTCCAGGCCGTCGGCATGGACCGCATCCGCGCCGGCTCGGGCGTCCCCCTCAAGCGGCTCTACCGGCTCTTCCCCTCGAAGGAGGCCCTCGTCACGGCCTATCTGGAGCGGCGCGACCGGCGCTGGACCAGCAGCCTGCGCGAGGCCGTGACCGGGTCCCCGGAACCGGTGGCGGCCGTCTTCGACTGGCTGGCGGGGTGGTTCTGCGAGCCGGACTTCCGCGGCTGCGCGTTCCTGAACGCGTACGGGGAGCTGGGCACCGGCCCGGCCGCGGTGCTGGACGTCGTACGCCGCCACAAGGCGGAACTGCGCTCTCTGCTGGGCGAGTTGACCGGTCCGGACCGCCCGGGGCTGGCGGACCAGCTGCTGATCCTGGTCGAGGGCGCCACGGTGGTGGCGGCCCTCGACCCCGGCCCGGAGCCGGCCCGCCGGGCGCGGGAGGCCGCCGAGCGACTGCTCACCACGACCGGCTGAGCCGGGGGGCGGGGCCGGGGGGGCCGGGGATACCGGCTTCGCCGGCGGCGGGGGGACCGGCCGGGCGGCCGGCCGTTCCGGCATACGGCGTACCGAGGGGTGTCACGGGCCGTCAGAGGCCGGGGCCGGCCCTAGGTTCGCACCGCGGACCACCGCCCCTCCCCCTCCGCCCAGGAATCGAGGAATCCGAGATGGCAGTTCTGGTCTACAACCGGAGCGCGGACTGGACCCAGGAGCTCTACGAGGCCGTGAACGAGCGGGTGCTCCCGGACCCCGGGAACCCGCCCGCCGGGCTCCTGGTGCACACGGCGTCGGCGGACGAACGGGGCGGCTGGATGGTCGTCGACGTATGGGAGTCGGAGGCCGACTACCAGCGCTTCTTCGAGGACACCATCCTCCCGGCCGCCCAGGCCCTCGGGGCGCCGCCGTTCGACACGCACATCAGCGAGATCTTCTACCACCTGATCCCGTAACCGGAGCGTCGAGCGCGCCCCGGACAGCCACCCGTTTCCGGCAAGCCGCAACGAACCGCCCTAAACTGGCCGTGAAGGGTAAACAGGGCCCGTCCGGCGCCTTCGGGTGCCACCGCGGGCCGTTCGGCTGGCCCAGGAGGCGGTGATGGCCGTATCCCCCGACACGGGACCGCAGTACAACCACAGCGACCCCGAGGACACCCTCAAGCAGATCGGCGGCTCGTGGCACTGGGCGCTCGGCCTGGCCCTCGCGACCCTGATCCCGGGCATCCTGGTACTCGTCTGGCCCGACGAGACCCTGCACATCCTGGCCGTGATCATCGGCCTGCAGCTCCTGGTCGTGGGCGGCTTCCGCTTCGTCGCGGCCTTCACCCACAGCCGCGACGGGGGCGGCAGCAGACTGGCGGCCGTCCTGATCGCCATGCTGGCGATCCTCGCCGGCGTGCTGGTGCTGCGGCACCCCATGCAGACGATCGGCGCGCTGTCCCTGATCGTCGGCATCTTCTGGCTGCTGGCCGGGGTGCTCACGACGTACGTCGCGATCGCCGACCGCTGGCTCGTGCACCGCGGGCTGACCATCGGTCTGGGCATCCTCGGCATCGTCGCCGGCATCGTCGTGCTCTGCTTCCCGGTGGACTCCGCCGTGGCACTGACGCGGCTGCTGGGCCTGTGGCTGGTGCTGCTGGGCGTGTTCGAGGTCGTCATGGCCTTCGTACTGCGCTCGGCGACCCGCCACCTCGTGGCCCCTCCCGCCCCGCCGCGCCCGTCCATGCCGCCGGACTGATCCATGCCGCCGGGCTGAAAGGAAAACTCGCTGGTCCGTCGAGTCGGCGTCCGCCTAACATGACCGGCCATGCCAACCAACGGACACATAGTCGAGCAGGCCCTGGCCCGGATCACCGCGGGCTACGTCTTCCCCGACAAAACCGCCGCCATCGACGAGGCGATCCGGGCGCGGATCGCCTCCGGCGCGTACGAAGGCCTGGACGACCGGGAGCTGTGCGAAACGGTCACGGCGCACTTCCAGGAGGTCTGCCCCGACAAGCACCTGCGGCTGCTGTGGAGCGAGGAGCCCCAGTCGCTGGAGCCGGTCGACGACGACGGCGGCGAGGCCGCCTTCCTGGCCCTCCTGCGCTCGCAGAACCAGGGCATCCGCCGCGTCGAGCACCTCGACGGGAACATCGGACTCATCGAGCTCGGGCGCATCGCGACCGCCATCGAGGGCGCCGGCGCGATCGGCGCGGCCATGCAGCTCGTCGCACACAGCTCGGCGCTCGTCCTGGACCTGCGGGCGTGCCTGGGCGGGTCGCCGGAGGGCGCGGCCCTGTGGAACAGCCACTTCTTCCCCGACGACCAGGTGCACCTGCACGACATCTACGACCGGGGCAGCGACTCCACCCGGCAGTTCTGGACCTCCGCCCATCTGCCCGGACCGCGCTACGCGGACGGCCGCCCGGTGTACGTGCTGACGAGCGAGATCACGTTCTCCGGCGGCGAGGACGTGGCGTACACCCTGCAGACCCACGGCCGCGCCACGGTCATCGGCGCGACCACCCGCGGCGGCGCCCACCCGACGGCCCGCCACGCGGTCGCCGAGCACGTCCTGGTGACGGTGCCGACGGCGCGCACCATCAGCGCGGTGACGGGCACCAACTGGGAGGGCGTGGGGGTCGTCCCGGACGTCCGGGTCCCGGCGGACCAGGCGCTGGAGACGGCTCTCAAGGCGGCCCGGGAGAACTAGGACCGCCGCCCTCCTACGGGCTCCAGCCGGAGCTGCCGCGGCGCCGACTCCAGGTGGGCCGAAAGGTCCGGCAGGACCGGCGCCCGCCCCGCGGTGAACCAGAGCAGGACGTCCTCACCGGTCCGGACCGGCAGCGCGGGGAAGGTGTTCGGCGCGTGCTCGGAGCGGTGAACCGCGAGCGGCGGGGTCCCGGCGGCGGTCAGTGCGGGGCGCAGGCGGCGCTCGAAGAGGCGGACGAAGGCCGCGGTGTCCCGGGGGTGGCAGATGGTCACGGCCACGGGGGCCGCGGCATCGGCGGCCGCGGTGTCGGGGGCCGCGGTGTCGGGGGCCGCGGCGTCGTCAGCCGCGGCGCCCGGGGCCTCCGGGGCCGCGAAGCCCGGCCCGCGCAGCAGGAGGACGTCGTCGGAATCCACCATGGTCGCGTTGGCTCGCGTGCGGTGGGCCTGCCAGACGGGACCGTCGTAGAAGGCGTGCAGCGCCCGCTTCCGCGCCTCCATGTCCGGGAAGGCGCGCAGCCAGACGAACCGGTCGGGGTCGTCCAGATCCCGGAACCGGCCGCCCACGGTGATGCCGACCGCCTCCTGCCCGGTGACGAATTCCCGCTCGAAGAGGCCGACCAGGGTGTCCCGGGCGCCGGGGTGGAGGGTGTACTGCCGGAGTTCGACGATGAGGTCCATGGCCGGGAGGCTAGGCGGCGAACCTGACACCTCCTGTCAGGGATCCCGCGCCGATACGGCGAGTCCTAGCCGAACATCACGCTGCGCGGGAGGGCCCGTCCGAATTCGCGCGCCTCACCGGGAGCCATCGTGACCAGTACGTCCTCGCAGCCGCGGTCGGAGTAGAGGGTGGCCGCCGCGTTGGTGCCGTTGAGCGCGCCGGTCGCGCCCTGGAGCAGGAGCCGGCATTCGCCGTTGGCCGGGGAGATGATGTCGAGCCCCCCGGACTCGGGCGAGAAGTAGCCGAACGTACCGGTGGCTGCGCCTGCGGACGCGGGCAGGGTGACGACGAGTGCGGCGGTGGTGAGGACTGCGGCGAGGCAGTGACGGAGGCGCATCGCACCAGGGTGTCGTACCGCCACGCCGTGTTGACCGGAGAAACGATCTTCCCTCACCCGTTCGGCGGGCGCGGGGGCCGATGCGGCAACGTGGCCCAGGCGCGGGTCCCACCACCGGGCTCCCGCGAGGGCCCGAGCCCCCAGTCGCCGCCTGGTCGCGTACGAGTGCCGAGAACACCCGCAGGGTCGAGCGGCGGCGGGCCTCGCAGAGCGCGGCGAGTCGGGGGTGGGCGTGGGTGGGGTGCCCGTCGTAGACGATGACGCGCAGCGCGTCGTCGCGGTAGCGGACGGACAGGTACAGCTCCCCGTACGGGTCCATCCGCCAGGCGGAGCCGAGCAGTTCGGACGCGGCCTGTACGGCGGTCGGTTCGAGTGGGTCGAGCGCGTACGCCCGCAGCGCGGCCCGCACGGCCTGCCGGGCGATGCCGGCGGAGCGGGGGGAGGCGGGCAGGGTCATGCTGCAGGAGAGCTCCGCCTCGTCGGGGCCGTGCCCGGGCCGTGCCCCGGAGTCCGGGGCGACGGGGCAGGCGGAGGGGGAGGTGTTGGGGTACGGGGTGAGCATCTTCGGCTCCCAAGTCGTCATCGTTCATGGACGGATTGGCTTCGGAAGCTCGACGCGCACGAGGGCTCACGCACGGACCGTTCGCATGCGGCATGGGTGGCGGGTATGTGGCTCGTCCCCCGGACAGGGCAGGGCATGCCCAGGGGATGCACTTCAACTCGCCGTACGTAAGCGGTGCATTACCCACTGTAAGGCAGAGCGTGATGTCTGCACCACCGTTTCCCGTGATACCTGCACCACCGATGGACCGGGCGGGCCGCTTCCGTGCACACTGCCCTCATGCCACCCAGGACGTCTCCGACGTACCGTCAAGCAAGGCTCGGGGCCGAGCTGCGCAAAATGCGCCTGCACGCGGGTGTGACAGCCGAGTTCGCGGCTGGCCTGATCGGCATCGACCGGGGGAAGATCCCGAACATCGAGTCGGGGGTCCGGACGCTGAGCCCGGACCGCCTGCGAACCCTGGCCGCCAACTACGGCTACACGGATGAGGCTTACATCGCGGCACTGCTCGCGATGGCACAGCCGAGGACGCGCGGCTGGTGGGACGAGTACCGGGGCAAGGTGTCGGCCGGCATGCTCGATATCGCCGAACTGGAATGGCACGCAACACAGCTGCACACGGTGCAGACGGTGCACATTCCCGGCCTGCTCCAGACCGAGGAGTACGCACGCGCCATTTTCAGCGCTGTCCTGCCGGAGCTGCCCCGGCTGGAGGTCGAGCTCCGGGTCACTCTCCGCCAGGAGCGGCGCCGCGTACTCGACCGCCCGCACCCACTGCCCTACACGGGCTACGTGCACGAAGCGGCCCTGCGCATGCACTTCGGCGGACGGCGGACGGCCCGCGCCCAGCTCGACTTCCTGAGCGAGCAGAGCACTGCCGAGAACGTCACTATCAGGGTCCTGCCCGTCGCGCGGGGTATCTTCCCCGGCGCCGGACACGCCCTGCTGTACGCCGAAGGAGTGGTGCCGCAGCTCGACACGGCACAGCTCGACTCGGCGCACGGGCCGGAGTTCATGCACGCCGAAGGGCAGCTGTCCAAGTACCGCAGCCACCTGAGGTGGATGGAGGCGAACGCGCTCGACGCCGCGGCGTCCCGGGACTTCATCCACCGAGTCTGCAAGGAACTGTGAGGGGTCATGGCCGACATCAGCTGGGAAGCGCCGTATTGCGGCGAGGGCAACAACTGCTACCGGATCGGGGTCGACGGGGCCGGCAACAGCTACATCGCCGTCGCCGGCCGGGAGGACGCGTACCTCACCGACACCACAGACGCCCTCCGCGAACTGATCCGCGCCATCAAGTCAGGCCAGGCGGACCACCTGCTGGCCGACTAGCGTTCCGACCGCACAGGCCCGGACGAGCTGTGCCGTCGAGAGAGAACCACTCTGCGCCGCTCCCGGTCGACCTCGGTGACGACGACCCTGACCTCGTCGCCGGTCTGGACGACATCTGTCGGACTCTCCACGGGCGTCGACGCGAGCTCCCGGAGGTGGACCAGTCCCTCGATCCCGTCGGCGACCTGAACGAAGACGCCGAAGGGGAGCAGCTTGGTGACCCGTCCGCGCAGTTCCTGCCCCACCTCGGTGCGGTCGGCGAATGCCTGGAAGGGGTCCGGCTGTGTGGTCCGCAAGGACAGTCTGGCTTCCAGGTTCCACGTGTCGAACTGAAGGAACTCGGCTGAGACGCGCTGTCCGACCCGCACGACGCCGAAGGGTGTTCTGTCCCATCGCCAGGACAGTTCGGGGATCGTGATGAACCCGACGCCGGGGAAGACCGGGTGGTCCGGGCCGTCGTCCAGCGCGACGAACACCCCGAACCGTTCGATCGCTGCGACGGTGCCGGAAAGCATCTCTCCGTGGTGCAGCGATTCCAGAAACGCCCACAGTTCCGGGTTCTCGGACTGTCCACCCATCATGCACGCAGCCTTTCACAAGGACCTGCGCACTCGGCGGGGAGGACGGAACGGCGGGTGCAGGCGCGCAAAGGAAGCGGGCGGGCTGCGGGCTCCTTGCGTTCGGCGGCCGGGGCGCCGCGACGGCGGGCGTTGGCGTTGCACCGGCGCAGACAGGCGTGCGGGGGTGGGGCGTGGGGCTGCTTGGTGCGCCCGCCATGTCACCAGCCCGCGGCCGCCACCACCCGCTGCGCGAGCCACGGCACCGTCCGCCCGTCGGTGGCGACGCGGACCGTTCCGGGTGGGGCATCCCGCTCCAGTACGGCCGCGGCCCGCAAGCTGCGCTCGATGTGGACCGCGAGCTGCGAGCCGATCTCCCGCCGGGCCAGTCGCTCCCGTACCGTCGCCTCGCGCGCGGTGAGCAGCACGCAGGTCGTACGGATGGCGACGCTGGCGGCACCACGCACGGCCCGGTGGATCAGCGGGAGGTCGAGGATGCTCACGGTGTTGGTGTAGACGAGCCGGTGTTGCCCGAGGGCGGCGTAGTTCGCCCAGACGGAGGCGAGGTTCCGCTCGGTGATCCCGGCGCGGTCGGGGTCGCCGTCGGGCGCGGGGTGGATCTGGTCGAGGAGGTCGCCCTCCATGTAGCAGTGCGCGGTCCCCCGCCGGCGGAGCAGATCGGAGACCTCCCAGCCGACGGTGGACTTCCCCACGCCGGAACCACCGCCGATGAGCAGCACCTCGTAGGCCGGCGTCATGGCCGCCTGCTAGCCGGCCGTTCCGCGCGGGAAGGTGATCTCGACGCGGCGGTTCTTCTTGCGGCCTTCTTCGGTGCTGTTGTCGGCGATGGGGTAGTCCTCGCTGTAGCCGCGGACGTCGAAGACGACGTTGGGATTGGTGACGGTCTTGGCGAGCTCGGCCTGGACGGCGTCGGCGCGCTGCTTGGAGAGCTCCTTGCCGTGTTCGTAGCTGCCCTGGTCGTCGGTGAAGCCGAAGACCCTGATGCGGGTGGCTTTCTGGGTGTTGATCTCCTGCGCGATGGCCTGGATGCGGGCGGCGGCCTGGGCGTTGAAGACGGCGCTGTTCTCGGGGAAGAGGACCTCGGACTGCAGCGCCATCATGACGGTCTGGTTGGTCTCCTGGCGGCGCTGCTCGCCTCCGAGGTCTTCTACGACTTCGACCATGTCGAGCACCTTGGGGGCGGCGAGGGTACCGCCCTGCGGGAGCTTGAGACGCGGAGAGTTCGACTTCACAGGCGTGGGTAGGGCAGCAGACGGTTCCGTGCCGGGCGGTGCAGACGGTGTGACTTCGTCAGCCTGGGCGCTTGTCACACCTACGAAGTGGGCGCTGGCTATGACGAGACCGACGAAGGCCGTGGCAGCGGTGGTGCGGTGGCGTGTGGTCATGGGGTCACCCAGAGATTTTGATGGTGGCCGCGGCAAACGTCGGCATGCCGAACACCACCTCCGTTGTCGTGGTCGGCGGAGCCGGAAACTGCGCGAAGAACGGAACGGAAGTACCGGCATCGATGGGTGCCAGATCAGCGGTGCATGCACACCTGCCCTCTGTGTCTCGAAGTACGTAGTAGCGCTTCTTACCCGCACTGTCGACGAGAGTGACACCGGCAATGGACGCCGGGCTTGCGTTCAACTCCTTGCCACGCCATGCGGCCATCTCGGAGAACGTCTGCGACCCAGTGTTCTTGATCTTTCCGCTGACGGTGAGGTACCCGTCCTGGTCACGAACAGCAGAATTGATCTCCATGACGACACCCGAGGGTCCTTGCGCCGTGGCCAGCACTTGCAGCGGGGCCTCACTCTTACCGCCCGTGGGGGCCGGCTTCTGAGCTCCGGCATCTCCGTCTGACGACGTGGTGGCCTTTTGAGGTTCCTTGGGCTTCTCGGCATTGCCACCGCACCCGGTCAACGCGAGGCCCAACACCGCCGCTACCACAACGGCCGTTCCTCCGCTGACCCTCGCCTTCTGCCGAATGCCCATCAACTCCGCTTCCTCATTTCTTTCTCGCTGTCAGTTGACCAGTCGTACGCTGAAGAGCTTCCTCGTCAGCTGTGTCAGGGGGCCCGGATCCTTCGGATCGAGTGTGACTTCCCCTCCGCCTTTGCACCGGAACTTCAGAGCGGCGGGCTCCGTTGAGCCGCCACCTCCAGGTGACGGTGTGGGAGATGGGCTTGGGCTAGGCGCTGGGGTGGGCGCTCCAACGAGCGAGCAACGCGATTCGATCACCGCTTTGGCTTTGGCCTCGCCATGCACGGCCTCACTGCCTGGGATCACCGAGTCGCCCACAGTCCGCTTTGTTGTCACCGAGACTTCGAACTCGGGGATCTCCGCTTGGCAGACGGCAGTGGCGCCATTACTGGCGGCGAAATCACGCGCCTTTCCGCAGGCCCCCTGTGCGTTCAGGCGCAACCCCTTGAGGACCTGCTCCCAGTCCTCTGGTTCTAGATGCAACAGATCCACGCCCCTGAAGGCGTTGTCCCGGGCTTCCCGTGCGGCGGCGAGCGCGGCTGCGTCTGCGGCACCCTGAGCCTCGCTGCGGGTGGCCCCAGCCATGCCAACGACGACGAAGGCGAGCGCGGCAAAGAGCAGGCCCGTGATCACCAAAACGTAGATGGGCAGGGCCTGCCCTCTGTCCCGCCCGCCCTCCGCAGTCACTTGCTCGACGTGATACTCGTCAGTGCCTTCGAGATCGCGTTGGCAATGTTCGCCGCAAGGCCCGTGCCCACGATGGCCGCAATGATCAAAACGATGATCACGATGATCCCGAGGTACTCGAAGACGGTCTGCCCTTCGTCCCCGCCCCTCCGTCCCTGCAGGCGCATCTGGCCTTCGACAATCGCCTTGAGCAGCTTGGGCTTCTGCATGGTGGTCCCCTCCAGGGCCGGCGCCGTAGTCGATTCGCGGACGGTACGGCGAGTTACCACTCGTAACCAAGGGTCCCGGGACCCAATTACGGACCCACTGCGCACTCTGTCTACCCATGACCGGACACCCCCGGACGGGCAGTTCCCAGCCACCGGGCTATCGCCTCGCTCCGTGTCGCGCTCTGGAGCTTCGCGAAGATGCGGTTGATGTGGTTCTTGACCGTCTTCTCGCTGATGAAGCAGGTGGAGGCGATCTGCTGGTTGCTCATCCCGGATGCGATCAGGTCCATGATCTCCTCCTCCCGCGAACTCAGCCCGAAGACAACAGAGTTGCTCAGCCGCTCAGAAGACTGTGCCACATCTCGTTGCGGATGCGAAGAGGCTCGAAGCTCCGCGAGCAACGCGCTCGCCGCCGTCGGGGTGAAGTGCGGGCGACCGGCGGGCACGTCTCGGACCGCGCGCAGCAGCTCGTCCTCGGTGAACTCGCCGTGAACGAGGTAGCCGTCGGCCCCCAGCAGCAGGGCCTCCCGTACGATTTCGGCCTCCTGGCTGTAAGTCAGCATCAGCACCGGAGCCAACTGCACCAGGTGCGGCAGTGCGGAGATCCCGTCCACACCCGGCATCCGGACATCCAGCAGGACCAGATCCGGAGCATGCCTGCGCGTGAGGCTCAGCGCCTCTCGGCCGTCCGCGGCCTGGGCTATCACCTCGATGTCCTCTGATCCGCACAGAATGGCCTGCAGGCCCGCCCTGATCACTGGGTCGTCATCGGCGATGAGCACGCTCAGTCGTGCCATGGCTCACCCGCCCCCGAGCAACGCGCCAAAGTCGACATCAGCCCCGTATACGAAGCCGCCGATCAACAAGATCATTGTTCCTGGCAGCATGAACGTCGTGACGGCGAGCGTCGCCCTCGGCACGGCTCTCGCAGCCCGGCGCCGCGCGTTCTGGGCGTCCGTACGCCGCATGTCCTCAGCAATCGCGATCAGCGTCTCGACGATCGGGGAACCAAGTTCCTCACCCTGCTGCAGAGCAGTGACGAACTGCGCGACTTGCTCGCTGTCGTTGCGTCGACGCAGTTCGTCGAAGGCTTGACGGCGACTGACGCCCATAGCCATCTGCTGGAGGGTGATCCGGATCTCGTCGGACCAGGGGCCCTCATACTTGTCCGCCACCCTCTCCAGAGCAGGGCGGAAAGCGAGCCCTGCGCTCACCACCACAGCGAGGACATCGAGGAAGTCCGGCAAGGTTCTCTCGATGTGATCGCGACGGATGCGGATCGCCGACCAGAGGCCTACCTCGATCCAGAAGAAGCCGAAGGCGACCATAAGCAGCGCCAGGAGTAGTTGGCCGTTCATGAGCATCGCGACGGCGCCGACAGCGCCGAGGAAGGCGTACACCGCTCGACGCGCGGCGTAGCGGTCGATGGTGAGACCGGACGGGTTTCCGGCGGTATCGATCTGGCGGCGCTTGCGCGCGACCCGGGCAGGACCCATCAGGCGCAGTATCAGCGGCGCGTAACGGATGCCCGCGCGGTCGACGATCGAGCCGACGACAGTCGTACGGGTGGCTCCTACCTCAAGGGCCAGGGCGAGGTCGGTGGGGAGTTTGACGTCGGCCCGGTAGAGCCGGATGCCCTGGAAGGCTCCGAAGACCGATACGGCGACGGCCAGTGCAAGGATCAACGCGATCACGCCTGCCTCCTCATACGTCGATCTTGGACAGGCGGCGGATGAGGACGAAGCCGACGGCGAAGAGACCCAGCGCGATCAGTACGGCGGTTTGTCCGATGAACGACCCCGTCATACGGTCCAGCGCGCCCGGCATCATCGCGTCCACCAGGAGTAGCGAGCCGATGCCCAGAATGGGCACCAAGTACGCGGTCGCCGTGACTTGGGACAGCTGCGTACGGATCTCACGTCGCGTCTCTTTGCGCTGCTCGAGAGTGACGGTCAGGTTGCGCAGGCTGTCCACGATCGCGCCGCCGGCACGGGCCGACAGGACCAGCGTGGATACGAGTACGACCAGTTCTCGCGAGGGCAGGCGCTCGGCTATCTCGCCCAGGGCGTCCTCGATGGAATGGCCGATGGCAAGTCGGTTGGTAACGCGTGCCAATTCCTCCCCAGCGGGCGCATCCAGTTCTTCGGCGGCTATCCCGAGGGCCGTGCGCAGGGCAAGACCGGCCTGGGTCGCGTTGGCCAGGATGCGGGCCACGTCAGGGAGCTGGTTGATGAAGCGCTCCGTGCGTCGTGCTCGCTGCCAGTTGAGAAAGGCGTTCGCTGCCCAAAGGCCGAGCGCGCCGGCCAGCGGACCGAAGAATGGTGCAAGGACCGAGGCCGAGACAACCCAAATCCCGGCGACGGCTCCCAGCATGTAGACGAAGAACTCCCCGGTCGTGAGGTCAAGGCCCGTGACCGCCAGCTTGAGTTCGATCCGGCGGCCCAGCTTCGTCTTCCGCAGTCGACGATCCACCGCCTGGAACCGGCGCCGTCGTCCCAGCGGCTCGGGCATCCCGCTCGCGGAGAGGCGTTCGATCAGGGCTGCGCGCTGGGCGCGGCCCGCCGCGTACGCCTGCAGACCCAGGATGACGAACACGCAGGCCAGCAGTGTGGCGCCGAGGGTGATGAGGATGAGTGGGTTCACAGGGCGGTCCGTGTGATGTGCGGGGTGGTGAGCGGGTCGTCCGGCAGCGCGACCCCGAAGGCCTGCGGGATGGGCTGGTTGTTCATGTAGAGCCGTTCCGCGATGCGCCGCGGCAGCGGGTAGTACTCGAAGTAGCCGTGGACCCGGCCGTCCGGCCCCATGGGCTGGGCCGCGAAGCGGCAGACCGTGGTGATGCGGAAGGGCTCGCGGCCGTGGGATTCGAGGATGGAGATCTCGGTGATGCGGCGCGAGCCGTCGCCGAAGCGGGTCAGTTGGACGATCACGTTGACGGCACTGTTGATCTGGTCCTGGAGCGCCTCGAAGGGGATCTCCACCTCCGACATGGAGGCGAGGGTCTGGAGGCGCGTGAGGGCGTCGGAGCTGCTGTTCGCGTGGACCGTCGCCAGTGAGCCGTCGTGGCCGGTGGACATCGCCTGGAGCATGTCCAGGGTCTCGCCGCCCCGGACCTCGCCGACGATGATGCGGTCGGGGCGCATACGGAGCGAGTTCCGTACGAGGTCGCGGATGGTGATCCGGCCCTTGCCCTCCACGTTCGGCGGGCGGGATTCGAGCCGGATGACGTGCGCCTGCTGGAGCTGGAGCTCGGCCGAGTCCTCGATGGTGATGATGCGCTCGCCCCCCGGGATCAGGCCGGAGAGGGCGTTGAGGAGGGTCGTCTTGCCGGTGCCCGTGGCGCCGGACACGATTACGTTCATCTTCGAGGCGACCAGGCCGGAGAGCAGGAGCAGCATCTGCTCGTCTAGCGAGCCGAGGGCGATCATCTCGTGCAGAGTGAAGGCGCGCGGGAAGCGCCGGATGGTGAGGGTGGCGCCCGTGAGGGAGAGCGGCGGGATGATGACGTTGACGCGTTCGCCGCTCGGCAGGCGGGCGTCGACCATCGGATTGGCCTCGTCCACGCGGCGGTTGACCGTGGAGACGATGCGCTCGATGGTCTGCATCAGCTGCTCGTGGGAAGCGAAGCGAAGGGGCAGCTGCTCGACCCGGCCGGCGCGCTCGACGAAGATCTGGTCGGGGCCGTTGACCATGATTTCGGAGATCGACGGGTCCTCGAGGAGCGGTTCGAGGACGCCGAGGCCCAGGGCCTCGTCGACGACCCGACGGATCAGCTGGGCGCGCTCGGCCGTGGAAAGGACCGGGCCCTCGCGGCTGATGATGTGGCCGAGTACGCGTTCCAGGCGCGCCCGGCGCTCTGCCGGCGCGAGCGCGGACATCTCGGCGAGGTCGATCTCCTCCAGCAGCTTCGCCCGGTAGGAGGAGACCAGGCGGCCGTCCTCGCGGGGGCTGTGGCGGTCTTCGGGGGTGTTGACCCGGGAACGCAGGCTCATGATCGGATCATCCGTTCGGGTCGTCGTTGGGCATCACGGCTGTGCGCGTGACGGTCCGGGAACCCACTCCGGGCACGACCGACTCGATCGTGAGGGTCACCTGCGCCGTGACCGCATCACGCGACGGATCGACGTGGATGACAGCGCTTGAAGCGAGCTTCGAGTTGATGGCCGCCCTGGCCGCTCCCGTCCCGGCGCCCGGTTTGCGGGCCTCTGCACGGGCAGCCGTACGGGCAGCCGTTTCGGCCTGCTGCACGACGTACGCGCCCCAGCCCAACTGAATGCCGCAGAGAGCGACGAGCAGCAGGATGGGGAGGAAGCCGATGTACTCCAGAGCCACTTGGCCCCGGTCGGAGCACACACGCCGCCTCATCTCAGTCCTCCCTCTCCATGACCGCTCCGCCCGTGCCCTCGATCGAACCGAAGTTGAGTCCGGGGTAGAAGACGGGGATCCTGAGCCTCACGGTCGCCTTGTAGAGGGCCCCTTCCCTACGGCAATTGGCCCCATCCATGTCCCAGACACTCCCGATGTGCTTCTGCGCGGCCGCAACACACTCCGGGCGCCCCTTCACCGCCCCCGCCCGCGCCGCCTCGTCCGCCGCGTTGCCCGCCAGGGAGAACGCGTACCCGATCAGCACGCACTCCCACACCGCCGCCACGATCAGCAGGATGAACGGCACCATGCCGACGAACTCCACCGCGACCTGGCCCCGGTCCCCCCGGCGGGATCTCCGCGACGGCATCGCTCAGCCCTCCCGCCCGCGCCGCAGCCGCGCCACCGGCCCCGACGCCCGGACCGCCACCGCCGCGCCGGCCGGGGCCGGGAGCTGTCCCGTACCGTCCGGCGGCGAAAGCAGCCCCAGTTCTCCCGCCAGCGTCCACAGGGCCTGCTTCACCGTGGAGCGGTTGTCCAGGTCCTGCACGCGCCCCGCGTCCACCACCGCCTGCAGTTCCTTGAAGGCCGCGGGGACCGGGGTCCTCGTCGCGCGGGTCTTGGTGATCTTCTCGATCAGGGCCGGCTGGATCTCCGTGTGCTTGCTCCAGCGGTTGACCACCATCGCGGTGTCCTCCGCCTTCCGCACCTGGAGCCGTTCCCACATCCGGACCATCCGCTTCGCCGCCCGCACCGCGACCACGTCCGGTGTGGTGACCAGCACCGCCACGTCCGCCGTCTCCACCGCGGCCGCGTTCGCGCCCGTCACCTGGGTCCCGCAGTCGATGACGACCAGTTCGTAGCGGGCCCGCAGGGCGCCCACGACGTGGCGGGCCGCCCTCTCGTCGACCTCCTCGCCGCGCTCGCCCTCCGCCGGGGCGAGCAGCAGGGCCAGGCCCGTGCGGTCCTCGTACACCGCGTCCTGCAGGACCCTGGGGGAGATGTCCTGGATGCCGGCGAGGTCGGCGACCGAGCGGCGGAACTGCACGTCCAGGTACGAGCCGACGTCGCCCGCCTGGAGGTCCAGGTCGACCAGTGCCGTACGCCGGCCCGACGCGGCCGCCGCGAGGGCGAACTGGACCGCCGTGAAGGTGGTGCCCACGCCGCCCTTGGCCCCGGTGACGGTGACCACGCGGCCGCCCGGGCCGGTGGGTACGTCCGCGGCCGCCCCCCGGCCGAGGTGGCGGCGTACGCCCACGGACCACTGGGCGGCGGCCTGTACGCGGGCCGCGAGTTCCTCGTACGTGAGCGGCAGGCCGATCAGGCCGCGGGCCCCGGAGTCCATCGCGGCCGAGAAGAGGCCGGGGCCCGCATCGGAGGAGACGAGGACGACGCCCACCGCCGGGAAGCGGAGCGCGACCTCGCGGATGAGCTCCAGGGCGGGCACCGGCCCGATCCGCTCGTGGACCAGGACCACCTCGGGGAGCTCGCCGAGGGAGTCGGCCGCGAGGCGGGCCAGGGTGTCGAGCAGGGTCGTCGAGTCGGGGACCGGCGAGGCCGGCTCCGCGGACGGGAGCTGGCTGAGCAGCGTCACGATGGCGCGCGCGGCGTCCGGGTCGCCGACCGCGGGGAGGATCCGGGTGGTCATCGGCACCTCACCTGTCCCCTTCGAGGGTGTACAGACGGTCGTTCGGGCCCGGCGCCGAGTCGGTGCCGGGGGCCACCAGGGCCAGGCGTACGTGCTCCGCGAAGGACTCGGCGTAGGCGACGCGCTGGGTGTCCTTGGTGTTCAGGGCGAAGGTGATCGGGACGGCCTCGGCGGGGCCCTTCTTGTCGCTGTCCTTGTCCAGGGGGGTCAGCCGGCCGACGTTGATGACGCGCGCGTTGGCCACCATGACCACGGACACGTCGGGGTCGGTGGGCTTCTTGCCCTTGAAGGTGCCGAGGATGTTGACCTTGGCGCCCGGGGTGATCTTGCCGGCCACGCCCGTCGACGCGTCGATCATGATGGCGATCTCCTGCTCACCGGGCTGGAGCTGCGGTTTGTCGACGAACATGTCGCTCTGGAGCAGCGAGCCCTTCTTCAGGGCGGTGAGCGCGATCTTGTCCTTGAGGGCGCCGAGGTCGGTGACGGCGGTGTCGGACAGCCAGCGTCTGGGGATCTTCACCTCTTCGAACTGCCCTGCGGTCAGCGGGCTGTACGGGGCTATGTCGCCCTTGGCGCGGTAGGCGACGACCTCCGCTCCCACCTTGGAGTTGACGTCGCCGATCACCACCAGGACTCCGGCGAAGGCGGCCAGGGCGCACAGGACCGAGAGGATCAGCAGGATGACGCCGCGGCGCTGGCGTGAGTTCATGGGCCTTACTACCTCGCCGTTCTTCGTTCGAGCGGGCGTGCGGGGGTCAGGGTCCGGATCGGGCGGCCGTGGCCGGCGGAGGTGTCGCCAGTGGTGCCGAGCAGAACCCGCAGCGGTCTCCGATGAGTTCGAGACCGCACCAGCGGCACTGCTCCCGGCGGACCGAGGCGACCAGCTGGTAGAGCACGGCCAGGTCGGGGATGCCCGCGGCGAACTCGACGAGTTTGGCCGTGCCCCAGTAGCCGGGCGACTGCGCCGGCAGCGGGTTCTCCAGTACGCCCTGCACCTGCCAGGCCGGGGCGAGCTCGGCCGCGACCCATTCGGAGGCGAGCTGGCCGCGGGCGAAGGTGAGGTGCGTGGCGAATTCGGGGCCGGGCGGGATCACCCCTCCGGGCGCCGCGCCCCTGGACCCGCCGGCCGACGCGCCCCTGGGCCCGCCGGCTCCGCCCTTGGCGCCGCCCTGGTGCGCCCCCAGTTTCGCCAGGTGCGGTGTGGGGTGGGCGAGTACGGCGAACTGCGCGCTGGGCGACCACGAGCGGGCGTGCGCCTTGAGGCCGACGGGGATCCGGTCGAGTTTGGCGACGGAGCCGAGCAGCGCGCCCGCGTAGATGTAGTGCGACAGGAGCCGGGCGGCGGAGGCTATGACGCCGGGGCTGAAGTCGCAGACGGTGAGCTGGCGCAGCTGACGGACCAGCAGGGCCGTGCCCAGCGGCGGCAGGTCGATGGGCAGGAGGGCGATCCGGTCGCTCTCCAGGACGGCCCGTACGGTGTGCAGCCGCTGGATGGTCGCGGCGGGCAGCCAGGGCGGTACGACGGCCACGAGGTGGCCGTGCCGTTCCAGGAGCCCGCTTGTCTCGGCGAGTGCGCCGTCGAGGTCGAGCTGCCCGGGCGGGTGGAGCACGGCCGCTCCGGGTGTGTGCCGGTCGGGGGCCGGAAGTACCAGGTCGGCGCTGGTGACAGCGATGGCGGTCGGCACGCGAATCCCCCCGTTCACCCCGTACTCGCCCGGTGCTCGACCGGTACTCACCCCTGCGCGACCGCAAACATGCGACGCGCACCCCCCTGGAACCAGCACCATATCCGCGCCACCCCCGGTGGGGCAGGGCCTTGGTGATTCCTGTGCCGACAGCACATGTCACAGGTGGCCGGAAACCCGGACAACAGGGATCGGAGCACCGATCACTTCAGGCCACTTCGCAAAGACTATTGACACGAGGATTGGTCTGGACCAACTTGTGAGCGGGGTGCCCCACTCACCCTGACATCCCTTCACTCCCCCCACGGAGCCCACGTGAACCGCATACGCTCCCTCGCCCTGCCCATGACAGCCATACTGGCCGCCGGCGGGCTCACGGCCCTCGCGACCGGTACGGCACAAGCGGCGGACGTCAACGTCGCCCGTAACGGAGGCTTCGAGTCCGGCCTCGCCAACTGGTCCTGTTCCGGCGGAAGCGGCGCCTCCGTCACCTCCCCCGTCTACGCGGGGGCCGGCGCCCTGAAGGCGACTCCGGCGGGCCAGGACAACGCCCGCTGCAGCCAGACCGTCACGGTCAAGCCGAACTCGACGTACACGCTCAGCACGCAGGTCCAGGGCAGTTACGTGTACCTCGGCGCGACCGGCACCGGTACGCAGGACGTGTCCACCTGGACGCCCGGCACGGGCGCGGGCTGGCAGAAGCTCTCCACCACCTTCACCACCGGCCCCAGCACCACCCAGGTCACCGTCTACACCCACGGCTGGTACGGCCAGCCGGCCTACTTCGTGGACGAGTTCAGCGTCTTCGGCCCGGACGGGGGCGGCGGCACCGACCCCGGACCGTCCGTACCCGGCGCCCCGGGCGGCACTGCCGTTTCCGGCCAGAGCGCCGACGGGCTCACCCTTTCGTGGGACGCCGTCAGCGGGGCCACCGGCTACTACGTGTACCAGGACGGCGTCCGGGTCAGGACGGTGAGCGCCACCTCCGCCCAGATCACCGGGCTGGCCGCGTCGACCTCGTACTCCTTCCAGGTGAGCGCGTACAACGCGGCGGGCGAGGGCCCCAGGTCCGCCCCGGTGACCGGCACCACGACCGGCGGCGGGAACCCGAACCCCAACCCGTCCGTGCCCCGGCACGCGCTGACCGGGTACTGGCAGAACTTCAACAACGGGGCGACCGTCCAGAAGATCTCCGACGTCTCCGCGCAGTACGACATCATCGCCGTCTCCTTCGCCGACGCCACGGCCACGCCCGGCGCGATCGCCTTCAACCTCGACTCGGCCGGCCTGGGCGGCTACACCGTCGCCCAGTTCAAGGCCGACATCGCCGCGAAGAAGGCCGCCGGCAAGTCCGTCATCCTCTCCATCGGCGGCGAGAAGGGCACCATTTCGGTCAACGACTCCGCCTCGGCCACCAACCTCGCGAACTCGGCGTACGCGCTGATGCAGGAGTACGGCTTCAGCGGCATCGACATCGACCTGGAGAACGGCCTCAACCCGACCTACATGACGCAGGCGCTGCGCGCCCTGTCCGCGAAGGCCGGTTCCTCGCTGGTCATCACCATGGCCCCGCAGACCATCGACATGCAGTCCACGCAGGGCGGGTACTTCAGGACCGCGCTGAACATCAAGGACATCCTCACCGTCGTCAACATGCAGTACTACAACAGCGGCTCGATGAACGGCTGCGACGGCAAGGTCTACTCGCAGGGCTCGGTGGACTTCCTGACCGCGCTCGCCTGCATCCAGCTGGAGGGCGGTCTCGACCCCTCCCAGGTGGGCATCGGCGTCCCCGCCTCCCCCAGCGGCGCGGGCAGCGGCTACGTCTCGCCGACCGTCGTGAACAACGCCCTGGACTGCCTGACCAGGGGCACGAACTGCGGTTCCTTCAAGCCGTCGAAGACCTACCCGGGGCTGCGCGGCGCGATGACCTGGTCGACCAACTGGGACGCCAAGGCGGGTGGTGCTTGGTCGAACGCGGTGGGTCCGAAGGTCCACGCGCTCCCCTAGGCGGTAGGTGTGGGGGTCGGCCGCGTCGGCCGCGCGGCCGGTTGGCCGATTCGAGGCATGCCGTCCTTGACCCGGACATGCCACGAGAGCACTCTGTGCGGCATCCGCACGGCTACCCCCACCTCCCCACCCAGGAGAACGCATGCGGCTCCACACCCGCCGGAGGGCCGCCGTCACGGCGGCCCTGCTGGCGCTCGCGCTGGGCGCACCCGCTTACGGCATGAGCGCCACGGCGTCCCCACCGCCCACCCCGTCCACCGCCACGCAGGACGAGGCGATCGTCCAGTACGAGATCAAGGGCCCGGCCACCCCGGCCGAACGCACGGCCCTGCTGCGTACCGGCGTCTCCATCGACGAGGTCGACGCCCGCTCGGTCGTCGTCAGCGCCGACACCCTGCAGGCGAAGAAGCTGCGCGCGCTCGGCTACGAGCTGGAGCCGCTGCCCGGACCCCCGGACCGCGCCCTGCCCGGGATCGCGGCGAGCCCGATGGACTTCCCGTCCGCCGACTCGAAGTACCACAACTACGCCGAGGCGACGGCCGAGATCAACCAGCGCATCGCGCAGTTCCCCTCGATCATGAGCAAGCAGGTGATCGGGAAGTCGTACCAGGGCCGCGACATCATCGCCATCAAGATCAGCGACAACGTCGGGACGGACGAGGCCGAGCCCGAGGTGCTCTTCACCGCCCACCAGCACGCCCGTGAGCACCTCACCGTGGAGATGGCCCTCTACCTCGTGAACGAGTTCGGCTCGAAGTACGGGACCGACGCCCGCGTCACGAACGCGGTCAACGGCCGCGAGATCTGGATCGTCCCGGACCTCAACCCGGACGGCGGCGAGTACGACATCGCCACCGGCTCCTACCGCTCCTGGCGCAAGAACCGCCAGCCCAACTCGGGCTCCTCGTACGTCGGCACGGACGAGAACCGCAACTGGGACTACAAGTGGGGCTGCTGCGGCGGCTCCAGCGGCAGCAAGAGCTCGGAGACCTACCGCGGCGCGGCGGCGGAATCGGCGCCCGAGGTGAAGGTGGTCGCGGACTTCGTACGCAGCCGGGTGGTCGGCGGCAAGCAGCAGATCAAGGCCGCGATCGACTTCCACACGTACAGTGAACTGGTGCTGTGGCCCTTCGGCTGGACGTACAACGACACCGCCCCCGGGCTGACCGCCGACGACCTCGCCGTCTACAAGAAGATCGGCACGAGCATGGCGGCGAGCAACGGCTACACGCCGGAGCAGTCGAGCGACCTGTACATCACCGACGGGACGATCGACGACTGGCTGTGGGGCAACCAGAAGATCTTCGCCTACACCTTCGAGATGTACCCGGAGAGCGGGGGCGGCGGCTTCTACCCGCCGGACGAGGTCATCGACCGCGAGACCGCGCGCAACAAGGACGCGGTGCTCCAGCTCCTGGAGAACGCGGACTGCATGTACCGCTCGATCGGCAAGGAGGCGCAGTACTGCACCGGCTGACCGGCTGGGAGCCTGAGCGGCTGACCGGCTGCACGACGGGGCGCCCCACCGCCAGGGGGGCGCCCCTCTCCCGTCCCCCGTCAGCCCAGGACGGCGAGGGCGTCGATCTCGATGAGCAGCCCGGCGGGCAGGCCGACGTACACGGTGGTGCGGGCGGCGGGGGCCTCCGCCAGGCCCTGCTCCTCGAAGTACGCGTTGTAGATGCCGTTCATCTCGGCGAAGTGCGCGGTGTCGGTGAGGTAGACGCGGATCATCATCACGTCGTCCCAGCCCGCGCCGCCGGCCTCCAGCACGGAGCGGACGTTCTCCAGCGTCTGGAGCGTCTGCTCGCGCAGCGTGGGCCCCGCGGGGGTGGGCGGCTGCCCGTCCACGTGCGGGAGGAAGCCGACCTGCCCGGCGACCTGGAGGATGTTGCCCTTGCGGACGCCGTGCGAGAACTTCGCGGGCGGGGTGGTGTGCGTGTCGGGGGTGATCCCGACCTTCTGCGTCTTCACCGTCTCCTCCGGCATCTCCGGCTTCTCCGTCTTTTCCGTCACGTGGTCTCTCCTGAGTAGTCCCGGCTGATGGCTCCCGCGGTACGGAGCACGAGCGGCAGCAGTTCCAGCAGTTCCTCGGCGCCGATCACCACGCTGGGCGCGGACAGGGACAGCGCGGCCACCACCCGCCCGTCCGGCCCGTGCACGGGTGCGCCGAGGCAGTTGAGGGACTCCTCGTGCCCGCCGAGGTCGGTGGCCCAGCCCTGCTCCCGTACGAGGTCCAGCTCGCGGAGGAACGCGGCGGCGTCGGGGGTGGAGCGGGCGGTGTAGCGGGGGTACTCGATCCGCTCCGCGAGGGCGCGGCGCTCGGCTTCGGGGAGGTCGGCGAGGAGCAGCTTGGCGACGGCGGCGACGGTGAGGGGCACGGGCCGGCCTATGCGGGAGTACATGCGGACCGGGTAGCGGCTTTCGACCTTGTCGATGTACACGACCTCGTCGTCCTGGTGGAGGGCGAGGTGGACGGTGTGGCCGGTGGCGTGATTCAGCTCGACGAGGTGGGGGTGCGCGACGTCCCTGACGTCGAGGTTCTCGATGGACTCGGCGGCGAGCTCGAAGAGCTTGGACCCCAGCCGGTAGCGGCCGTCGGCCTGGCGGTAGACGAGTCCGTGCGCGTGCAGGGTGCGCAGGAGGCGGAGGGCGGTGCTCTTGTGGACGCCGAGCGCGTCCGCCACCGGCGTGAGGCCGGCCGGGCCCTTCGCGAGCAGCGGCAGCATCGCGAGCGCCCGCTCCACGGACTGGCTCATCCTCGTCCTCTCCTCCCATGCGCCCGGGGGCTCCGCCCCGGACCCGAGCGGCCGTCGCCCCGGCAGGGCGCCGCCACGGCCGAGATGCCGCTGCGCGGCACCCCGGGCTCCGCCCGGACCCGCGCCTCAAACGCCGGCGGGGCTGGATTTCCCCGCTGCCGTCCGCCAGGTGCGGCTGCTTTTGACCCCGCCGACCGCCGGTGCGACAGGTCTTGCCCCGGGGTGCGAAACCTGCGGCCCCAAGTCCAGCCCCGCCGGCGTTTGAGGCGCCGCCGGAGGCGACACCAGCCGCGCACGCGGTCGAGGCGGAGGTATGACCCAGCCCCTGCGGCGCTTGAGGAGCGGGGCCCGGGGCGGAGTCCCAGCGGCGGCGGCGCGCCAGTGCGTTGACCCGTCGTCACCCGGGATGTTAGACAGCGTGCAGCGGTATACGCAACGACCGTTGCAGCACGTGCAACCCCCAGCACCCCCCGGGAGGCCCCCGCATGGACAGCGACCCCGTCAAGCAGCTCGCCGACGAACCGGTCGACCACCGGTTCAAGGGCCTCCCCCCGGACGCCCAGGCGGCCCGCCTCACGGTCGGGCAGCTCGCGCGGCAGCGGCGCGGGATCCACACCGGCGGGTTCACCACCCCCGTGCTCACCCTCGACGCCGACGCGCTGGAGCACAACCTCACCGCCCTCGGCGAGTACGCAGCCCGCCACGACCTCGCCTTCGCGCCGCACGGCAAGACCTGCATGTCCCCGCAGTTGTTCCGCCGTCAGCTCGACCACGGCGCGTGGGGGATCACCGCCGCCGTTCCCCACCAGGCCCGCGTCTACCGCGCCTTCGGCATCCAGCGGATCTTCCTCGCCAACGAGGTCGTCGACCCCGCCGCCCTGCGCTGGGTCGCCGGCGAGCTCGCCAGCGACCCCGACTTCCGGTTCGTCTGCTACGTCGACTCCGTGCGCGGGGTCCACCTCATGGACCGCGCCCTGCGCGACGCACCGGCCCGCATCGACGTCGTCGTCGAACTCGGCGCCGGCGAGGGCGCCCGCACCGGGGCCCGCAGCGACAACGACTGCCGGGCCGTCGCCGACGCCGTCGCCGCCACCCGCACCCTGCGCCTCGTCGGCATGGGCGGCTACGAGGCCGAGGTGCCCGACGCCGACCCGGAGCGCGTGCACGCCTACCTGCGCCGGCTGACCGCCCTCGCCGTCGAGTTCGACAAGGCGGGCCGCTTCGAACCCGGCCTGGAGGAGATCGTCGTCAGCGCCGGCGGCTCCGCCTGGTTCGACGCCGTCGCCGACGTGTTCGCCGAGATCCCCGATCTCTCCCGGCCCGTCCTGAAGCTGCTGCGCTCCGGGGCGTACGTCTCCCACGACCACGGCTGGTACGAGGGCCTGACCCCCTTCAACCGGCACCCCGAGGAGGGCGGGCTGCGCCCCGCGTTCCGGCTGTGGACGCAGGTGGTCTCCCGGCCCTCCCCCACCCAGGCCTTCGTCAACGCCGGCAAGCGCGACATCGCGTACGACCTCGGGCTCCCGCAGGCCGAGCTGGTCCGGGACGAACTCACCGGCGAGCAGCGCCCCGCCACCGGCGTGCGGGTGGTGAAGCTGTCCGACCAGCACGCCTGGCTGGAGACCGCGTCGGCCGACGACGTGCAGGTCGGCGACTGGGTGGCGCTCGGCATGTCCCACCCGTGCACCATCTTCGAGAAGTGGCCGCTGATCCCGGTGGTGGAGGCCGACGGCACCGTCACCGAGTTCGTCCGCACCTTCTTCTAGGCGCGCCGGTGGACCTGGTCATCCGCGGGGCCCGCGTCGTCGACGGCACGGGCGGGCCCTCGTACACGGCCGACGTCGGGGTGCACGAGGGGCGGATCGCCGAGATCGGGTCGATTCCCGGGGGCGGGCGCCGCACGCTCGACGCGCACGGGCTCGCCCTCGCCCCCGGCTTCACCGACATGCACGCGCACAGCGACCTCGCGCTGCTGCGCGACCCGGACCACGTCGCGAAGGCCGCCCAGGGCGTGACCCTCGAAGTCCTCGGCCAGGACGGCCTGTCGTACGCGCCCGTCGACGACCGCACCCTCGGCGAGGTGCGGGCCGCCATCGCGGGCTGGAACGGGCCGGGTGACGACGTCGACTTCGACTGGCGCACGGTCGGCGAGTACCTCGACCGGCTGGACCGGGCCCACGGCGGCCAGGGCTGCGCCGTGAACGCCGCGTACCTCGTGCCGCAGGGCACCGTCCGCGCCCACGTCCTCGGCTGGGACGACCGCCCGGCGGACGCCGCCGCGCTGGGCCGGATGCGGTCGCTCGTCGCCGAGGGCCTCGCCCAGGGCGCCGTCGGCATGTCGTCCGGCCTGACCTACACCCCCGGCATGTACGCCTCCGGCGCCGAACTGACCGAGCTGTGCCGTGTGGTGGCGTCGTACGGCGGCTACTACTGCCCGCACCACCGCTCGTACGGCCGCGGCGCGCTCGCCGCCTACGCCGAGATGGTCGAGCTGACCCGGGAGGCGGGCTGCGCCCTGCACCTCGCGCACGCCACCATGAACTTCGGTGAGAACGAGGGCCGGGCCCCCGAGCTGCTGGCCCTGCTCGACGCGGCCCTGGCCCAGGGCGCCGACATCACCCTCGACAGCTATCCGTACACCCCCGGCTGCACCACCCTGGTGGCGCTGCTGCCGAGCTGGGCGAACGAGGGCGGCCCGGACGCGGTCCTGGCCCGGCTGCGCGACGACGCCGAGGCCGGGCGGATCCGGCACGCGCTGGAGGTGGAGGGGTCGGACGGCTGCCACGGGGTGCCGGTGGACTGGCCGACGATCGAGATCTCGGGCGTGGCCGATCCCGCGCTGGCGGAGGAGTACGTCGGCCGGCGCCTGGACGGCTGGGACAGCGCCCGGCGGCTGCTGCTGGGCGACCGGCTCGCGCCGACGATCCTGCAGCACGTGGGGCACGAGGAGAACGTCCGCGCGGTCATGCGCCACCCCGCCCACACCGGCGGCTCGGACGGCATCCTCCAGGGCGCGAAACCGCACCCGCGCGCCTACGGCACCTTCCCGCACTACCTCGGCCACTACGTCCGTGAGCTGGGGCTGCTGTCGCTGGAGGAATGCGTGGCCCACCTGGCGGGCCGCCCGGCGGCGCGCCTGCGGCTGCCCGACCGGGGGCTGGTGCGGGTGGGTTTCCGCGCCGACCTCGTCCTCTTCGACCCGGACACGGTCGCGGCCGGCGCCACCTACGACAACCCGAGGGCGCTGCCGACCGGCATCCCGCACGTGCTGATCGACGGCCGCTTCGTGATGCGCGACGGGCGTCGCACGGACGTGCTGGCGGGGCGTTCGGTGCGCAGGACGGGCGTCCGGACGTAGGCCCCCGCAGGGCCGAGACCCGTACGCATATCTGACATTTACGATGGTCGGCATGGTCGCCTTCGCCCTCGCCGCCGTGTTCTTCGTGGCCTTCGCCGTCAGCGCGCGGGAGGACCGCCGCCGCTTCCGCAACGCCGTGCTGCTCGGGCTGACCTCCATATCCCTCTCGCTCGCCCTGCTCCTCCAGCTGGACAGGCTGCCGGGCTGGGTGGCCTACCCGATCGCCGTGACCGTCCTCGCCGTGCCCGCGCTCGGCACGCTGGCACTCGGCGTCTTCCTCGTGACCAACGGCGTGACCATGATCCGCAGGGAGGGCACCCGCCCCGCCAACCTGCTCTCCCTGCTCGCCGGGCTCGGGATCTTCGGGATGATCGCGCTGCTGCTCTTCGTCCGCAGGGCCGGCTCGCACGTCCTCGACGGCATCGCGGGCACGCTCACCGTGCTCGTCGCCTACGTCGCGTTCCTCTTCCTCTGCTTCCTCGGGTACGCCTTCCTCTACGGGCGGATCACCGTACGCGGCGACGTCGACCACGTGGTCATGCTCGGCGCCGGCCTGATCTGCGGCGACCAGGTGCCGCCGCTGCTCGCCTCGCGGCTGCGCAAGGGCCAGGAGATCTACGAGGCCCAGGTGGCCCGCGGCGGCCGGCCGCCGGTGCTGCTGCCCTCGGGCGGCAAGGGCACGGACGAGAAGGTCGCCGAGGCCCGGGCGATGGCGGACTGGCTGATCGAGCGGGGCGTACCGGCGGAGCACATCACGCTGGAGGACCGGTCCACGACGACCGAGGAGAACATGCGGTTCAGCCGGGAGATCATGACGGCCCGGGACCCGGACTACCGGTGCGTCGTGGTCACCAACGACTTCCACGCCTTCCGGGCCGCGATGCTGGCCCGCAAGGCCGGGGTGAACGGACAGGTCCTGGGCTCGCCCACGGCGCGGTACTACTGGCCGAGCGCGACCATCCGCGAGTTCCTGGCCGTGTTCTGGGAGCACAGGGCCGTGAACCTCGGGATCTGCGGGCTGCTGACGGCACTGGGCGCGGCGGCGACGCTGAAGACCTGATCCGGCCGCCTCACGCCCCGCGGCCCCGTGCCGGGGGTTCCGGGACGGGGCTGGGCTGCGCGGCGGTCCGCTGGTGCCGGGGCCGGTCCGGTGGTGCCGGGGCTACGGCAGGTACCGCTCGATGACCTGCGGACCCTCCTTCTCCATGAGCTGGCGCGCCTTCTCGACCCGCTCCGGAGTCGGGTCGTGGCCTGTCGCCATCACGAGGTCTTCAGGGTCGTACGGCCGTTCCCCGCCCGTGAAGAGCCGGTCCGACCGGGTGGGCTGCTCGTCGGGTTCACTGACCATCGCGCTACCTCCTACGTTTTCCCTTGGCCCCATAGTCCGGCGAGGTCCCCATGAACGCACTTCGGGCGGAGTCGGCCCGGCGCGCGGGCGTGTGGGCGTGCCGTGCGGGCCGACCGCATCCAGAATCGTTACTGCTCGTTAGCCGCCCGGGGGCCGGAATGCTAAGGACAGGTGAATGCACACACTCGACGTCGACTGGGACCACCCCGCGGACCCGCCGCCCGGCCCGCGGCTCGACCACGTCCGCGCGTACGTCGCCACGGCGGGCGCCGACGGACACCTCTGGCACGGGGTCCCCACGCTCCTCCTCACCACCCTCGACCGCGCCACCGGCCGCACCGCCCGGACCCCGCTGATCTACGGCGAGGACGCGGACCGGCTGATCGTCGTGGCCGCCGGATACGGAGCCCCGCGGCATCCCGCCTGGTACCGGAACCTCACCGCCCACCCGGAGGTCCACGTCCAGGTCGGCGCCGCGCTCTTCACGGCCACGGCGCGCACGGCCGCGGCCGAGGAGCGCGACACGTACTGGCCGATGATGGCCGGCCTGTGGCCCCTGTACGACGACGACCAGGCGCGTACGGCCCGGGAGATCCCGCTGGTGATCCTGGAGCGCTGATAGGCACCGGTCCGAGGCCGCGCCGCCACTCGTTCGGGTCATCCCCCGGCAGGTGGCTGGCGCGAGCGTCCTCCCATCCGCTAACAACAGGGCGGTAAGGGGGGATGGTTGAACACGAACGCCCGCAGGCAGGAGCACCAGGGGCGCGCCGAGAAAGGCCCGTTCCTTCTCGCCGAAGTCCTGGCCGACGCCCTCGTGACCGTGGTGCGGCAGCCGCAGCGGGAGGCGGACCAGCAGCCGGAAGCGCAGCGGCAGCCGGAGGGGCGCCAGCAGCCGGAGGGCCGCCCCGCCGTCTGCCGGCTCTGCGGCGCAGCCGCGTACTGGCACAGGACGGACCGGGGCAAGTGGCTCCTCGTACAGCCCGGCGAGCGCCCCTGCCACCTCGTACCGGCGGGGCAGCGCTGGCGCATCGCGGGCGACGGCACGGCCGTGAACCTGGGCGCCGCCCTGCCCTCGGACACCTGCAGGGTCAGCCACTTCGACGTGTGCCCGGCCCGTCGGACGGAACACGGGTGAAGGACCGGCGATAGGCCCGCGGCGGCACGCCCCGGCGGCGTACGAACTGCTCCCGCAGCACGGCCGCACTCCCGAAGCCGACCCGGCGGGCGATCTCCTCCACCGGCAGGTCGGTGGTCTCCAGCAGCTCCTCGGCACCGCTGAGACGCAGGTTCAGCAGCCAGGCGTGCGGGGTGGTGCCGGTGGCCGCGGCGAAGCGGCGGGCGAAGGACCGCTTGCTCATCATGGCGCGCCGGGCCAACTCCGCCACGGGCAGCGGCTCGTCGAGATGCTCGCGGGTCCAGGCCAGCACCGCGGACAGCCGCTCGTCCTGACAGTCCGCCGGGGCGGGCGCGGCCAGGTACTGGGCCTGCCCGCCGTCACGGTGCGAGGGCAGTACGAGGTCCCGCGCGATGGCGTTGGCCGTCGCGGCCCCGTGCTCGCGCCGCAGCAGGTGCAGGCAGAGGTCGAACCCGGCCGCCGCGCCCGCGCCCGTGGCGATGCGTCCCTCGTCGACGTAGAGGGATCCGGCCTCGACGGCGACGTCCGGGTGGCGGTCGGCCAGCAGCCCGGCGAACCGCCAGTGCGTGGTGGCCCGCCGCCCGTCGAGCAGCCCGGCGGCGGCCAGCGCGAACGTCCCGACGCAGTGGGCGGCGACCAGCGCGCCCCGCGCGTGCGCGGCCGCCAGCGCGTCGAGCACGGCGGGAGACGGCGGCGTACGGAAATCGGCCCAGGGCAGGGCGATCACCAGATCGGCCCCGGCCAGCCTCTCCAGCCCGTACTCGACGGCGACGGGCACCCCGACATCGGTCACCACCGCCCCGGGCCGCTCGGTGCACAACCCGAAGTCGAACCGCGGCAGTCCCGCCCCGCGCACCCCGAACACCTCGGCAACGATCCCGACGGCGAGCATGCCGACCCCGGACGGGGCGTAGGCGGCGATGGTGGTGAAGGGGGCCATGCGCGGAGTCTGCCAGCCTGGCACGATTCCCGCGATCACTGGCAGAAGTGCCACTCGTGCACGCATGACCCCACGACCAGGATGGAGGACATGACGAACACGCAGATCAGCACATCAACGGACAGCCGCACCGACGCACCGCTCGGCCGCACCGCGACCTACACGGTCCTGACCACCGGCTACACCCTCTCCACCGGCCCCGGGGTCGCCGCCACCGTCTCCTACGTCTCCGACGGCGACCGGCACGTGATCGTCGACCCGGGCATGGTGGCGAGCCGCGACCGCATCCTCGGCCCGCTTGCCGAACTCGGCCTGGGCCCCGACGACATCACGGACGTCGTCCTCAGCCACCACCACCCGGACAACACCATGAACGTCGGCCTCTTCGGCCGGGCGCGGGTCCACGACCACAAGGCCGTCTACGAGGCCGACCAGTGGACCGACCGCGACGCGGAGGGCTACGAACTCACCCCGTCCCTCCGGCTCATCCGCACCCCGGGCCACAGCGCCGAGGACATCACTCTCCTCGCCGGGACGGAGGAAGGCACCATCGCGTTCGTGGGCGACCTGTGGTGGCGCCCCAACGGCCCGGTCGACGACCCGGTCGCCCCGGACCACGACGTCCTGCGCGGCTCCCGCCTCCGCGTCCTCGCCGCCTCGGACGTGATCGTCCCCGGCCACGGCCCGGCCTTCCCGGCCGACGACACGGCGCCGCGCTAGGCGTGGTCGCGCGGCGGGGTCGTGCGGCCTGGTCGTGCTGGGCGTGGTCGTGCTAGGCGTGGTCGTAGACGGTGACCTCGACGTCCCGCGCGCACAACTGATCGCTGATCAGCGGCTCGATGCGCGCCCATGTGCCGCCGGCCAGCCCACATCCGATGCGCGGCATGTGCACGCTGGCCCCGAGCTCGACGGCATGCCCCGCGAGGGCGGCAAGACACCGCTCCACCGCGTCGTAACGTATCGGCGGCCCGCCGCTGCCGGTCCGTATGCCCCGCTGCCCGACCATGTTGGCGACCCAGACGTCCGGCTGGACCCGCACCACCTGCACGGCTCCCAGCCCGAAGTCGTTCCCACTGCGCCCCCGGTGCCACGCCCGGAACGCCTTCTCGGGCTCGGGCCACCGCTTCGAAACGGCCACCACGAACCCCTTGCCCCAACCTCCGAGGTCGTTGCACACATGCGCAATGACTTTGGGCCCTTTGGCCTGCGGACTGGTCGCATCCCCGGCGATGATCCTGAGCGGCTTCATCCCCTCACGGTAAACGTGCCCACTGACAACGGGCGGGGTGTTCAAGGGGGTCGGGGATCGGGGGTGGGGTGAGGTGAGGTGGGGGTGGGCCTGTGGATCGGGGGTGGGTGGGCGGGACCTCGGTCGGTCGGGAGCGAGGAAGGGTTGGGGATTTCCCGTCAGTCCCATCGTCCTTCCGCGTCGGGCCGGCCTGTCAAGGGCGCTCCTCCTTCGTCGTCGCGTCGCTGCGCGATCGCCTGCGGCGACCCTTGACAGGCCGTCCCGCCACGGAAAGACAAGGACTG